>JABFST010000375.1 GCA_013140465.1 Methylococcaceae bacterium | reverse complement strand
GTGTCACCATCACCACTTCCATAATCTCAATAGGTTTAACAGGCGTAGCGGGTGGCATGTTGATGATAAACCACGTTAAGGCGATATGCACCAGCACGACGACGATTAACAAAAACACCGCGACTAGGCGGGTGTGGGTGCGGTCGTCGGTACAGTTAAAGGGAGCGTCAGGTTGCGCAAAACTGGCAAAAGAAGGCATGAAAACAATAAGTGCTTAAGCGGGCGTGGGTTTAAAGCGGTAGATTATAACGAATTGCAACAAAAATAACTTGTTGGCTTAACTACATAGTTGGCTAAGGTCTTATGCAACTGCCTGTTTTTAGAGCAGGGGGCTTTAGATTTTATAGGGCGTATCAAAGTGTCAGGATTTTTTACAGCAACTAGGAGCGATCGGTAAACCGCCAAAATGCTGGGTCAACCTAGCCTCTAATGGGGCTGAGGGCAATAGAACCAAGAAAGTAGGTTAACAGTACGCGGTAGTGGAGTTGCCTAAACACTACTATTGCAAGTGAGGCCATAAGCTATAGTTTTATGTCCCATAGTAGATTTTTCAAAATACGTCAAATTTCTTTACAAGAAATTTTATTTACGTTAAATATAAAATATAACCTTATGATAATTAATTAAAAATTTATTTGGCTTATAAAGTGCTATTCATGCGGCGTACCACTAAAATAATCTCGGGAGAGACACATGAAAAAAATAACTTATTCAGTACTAGCCGCTTTATTGTTAAGCCCAGTGGCATCCGCCACCTTGTTGACCAACCCTAGCGATCCGCGCACATGGCAAGGCGCAACAATCAACACTTTTGCGGGCCTGTTCGCACAAACCAACGCCCAAATTATTGCCAATAACTTGTTGGATGACGGTAACTTTGATCCCACAGGCTATGTGGCGGGTTCGTTGATACAATACAATGGCGGTTTGCCAACACTAGGGGCTTCAGGCACTTCTTTAGACCTACCTAATAACGCCAGTGCCAATGACGCATCTTATAACTATGTGGTTTCATCCAATAATCCGGCTGTTGCAGCCAATGCGATAGACCAACATTGGATACAAACCAATAATACGATTGGCGCCACCATTTGGGATCTTGGTTTTCAGGCATCAAAAGCAGCTGTTTTCAACACGATTGACCACGGCCCGCTGCCACAAGAATCCATAGAGTCCACCGTGTATTTATCCAACGACAAAGTCAATTGGACGCAAGCCGTTACCGAACGTGTGTGGTTAGAGGGCATATATAGCGACACATCTGTGCTTTGGGACGGTTTTGTCTACGCTGTAGGGACAGGTACAAATTCAACCTTCCGATATGCTTCGGTGATTTGGGGCGGGCCAGGCGCATTGCACGCTGATGGCGACAACGAGATTAACGGGATTATGGGCTTGCAAGAAAATTTTAGCGGCAATCCTGTTCCCGAAGCCCACACTTGGCTATTGTTGGGCTTAGGATTTGCTGGTTTGCGCTACATTCGCCGTTCAGTTTAACGCTTTCAACGCCGGAAAAACGCATTCCGGCGCACTCATTCAATACTTATTTCGGTTTAGGGCTATTGGCAAGCTTGGCTTGCTTGCCCTCTATCAGCATCCTCGCCAAACGGCGCAAACCTTCCGATGAAATAGATAAGCCCAAGGGCGTGCCTTGGCTTTCCAAGGCATATAACACGTCCGTGGCGGCTATAAACGTCATATACCGCAAGCCTTGCAGTTCCGGCAATTGTTGGGCTAACACTTTTAACTGCGGGGCCAGTCTTTCCCACGTTTGGATAAAAAATACCCGCACCGGGTCTTCACCTTTAGCGTTGTCGGCCTTAAGCCCGGCCTGCATGGCACGCCGCGATTCCAGCAAAATTTCTGTCAAGGTGTCACGCAATTCCGGCGATTGGGTATCGTTAGACGCTTTCTGTATGGCTTTGCTGAACAATTGCTCCCATTCTTGCCAGCGGGCTTGCCATTGTTTTTGTTCGGCGGCACTTAAGGGCGCGGATGCTGTTTTGGCTAGCACTTTTTCGGTGGCATCAAACGCCAAGTTAATGGCTACGCCCGTGTCATTGGCCTTAGCACTGCTAAACTTTAAGGTGTTGAGGATCGCGGTCACTTCGGCGGCATTTTCTTTGGGCAAAAACCCGCTGATGGTTTTGTCTATATCTGCCCTAGAGGCGTTTAAGTCGATTTTAACGTCCGACAACTGCGGTTCTACAAAACGTTTAAGCAAGTCTTGCAGCTTGTCATTGCCCACCGCCCGCCCGTTATCGTCTATGGCGGTGATTTGGGTAATCGGCAAACTCAGCACCGATTGCGCTGCGTTGACGGTAGGCTGTTGTAAGGTGTGTAAAACCCCTTGCCATTTAAACAGCGTGACACATTGCCCACCAAACTTAGTGCCAAACTGGGCTTGCAACTGGTTGACCAGTTTGATTTGCGCATGTTCGCCACTGACTTGGGGATTTGCCAGCGTTAAATAGCTACAGCCTTTTTTGTCTTTCCAAACTTCTGCGGTATGGCCTTCGCCTTTATAAAGCTGGGTCAGCAGCGCGTTTTTAATCAGGCGGTAATCCACTTGCACGGGCAGCGTGTAAGACGCGGCTTGGGTAGTGCCCGCGCTAGCGGCCCACAAGGCCATCATGGCGATAAGTACAGGTTTATTCACTCAATGCTCCAATAGGCTCGGCAGGATTGTCTTGGGATGCGGGTATAGGTTCATGTTTAGGGCGCGAATATTGGCGGCCTATAAATAAATCATTGCTGACCACGGTAATGTCCTGCAACCATTGTACCGATTGCTGGCAACTGGGCGTGAACGGCGGCTCTTTGCACACTTCGAGCTGACCGTTTTGTGCCAAGTCAAAATGTAAGCCGGGCAAGGGCCTTACGCGTCGGTCGGGCAGGGGTGTGACATAATCCATGATGCTAGGTTCATTATAATTTAACAGGTTTAACAATAATTTAGGCACTTGGTACAAAGGCAAGCTGCCCACTTTTAAGGCCCCGTTTTTGCCATCGAGAATAATCAATGGCGTGCTGACGTAAAACTTGAACATCGCCGGGGTAAAATCGCTGCGGTTAGGTGTCAGCACTCCCGAATCCACATAACCCGCAAAGTTTTCCCCCAAAAACGGCAGATGGTCGCCAAATGCGACAATAATGCTGTCTGGATCGCGTTTTTTAAGCTCTTCCAAAAACGCCATCAGTTCCCGCGATTTGTAGTAAACCGTGTTGGCATAAGAGCTGACTTCTTCGACCTTAGACTGCGAAGTGATCTTATTAGGACGGCTGGCACTTAAGGGATAATTCCAATGCCCAAAATAGGTCACGATGTAATCCAAGATCGGCTGTTTTGCCGCCAACGGCGTGGCAATTTTTTCCAATACTTGGCGGTATAAGGACGCATCCGACAAAAACTCGCGGTTCATGTCATCCAAAACAAAATCTTGAACAGACCAATAGGTCTGAAAGCCTATATTGCGGTAAGCATTGACCCGATTCCAAAACACCGGGACATTAGGATGCGAAATGACAGTGCGGTAGCCCTTGTCCGCCAACAAATGCGGCAAGCACGGCACTTGGTTAAGCAATTGGCGTTCAAATTTGACCGAGTTTTTAGTCACCGGAAAACCGCATAACACCTCAAACTCCGAGTTGGCGGTATAGCCGCCAAACACGGGATCCAAAGCATGGGAATAGCCCGCGCTTTTCCAGAGCTGGCGAAATTCGGGTGATAACGGCTGCTGTTTATAGCCCGCCTTGGTTAATTCGCTAGGATCCCAAAACGATTCCAACAACACAATATGGATATTGCGCGGCGTAAAAGGCTTAAGAGCCGTTGCCGCAGGTTTGGGGGGTAGGGCGGCCAGCAAATTGTCGGCCGCCATCTGCACGGCATCGGTGTCGGGTGCCGTGTCCGACAAGGCGAAATAGCGTGCGCCTTCTTGTAAGCTATAAAAAGTGGCGCCGCGAAACAAATAATTTGAGCGTTGGTCCCATACCGAATAACTTAAGCGTTCATCTAAAGGCCCTAACACCATCATCGGCTTATATACCATCGTCAAACCCAACAGTATGGCGGCTAAGCTGGCAAGATACGCGCTCCAGTGGCGTAAGCTAAAATTGAACAGCACCAAGCTGACGATAGCCGCACAAGGTACAGCCGCCGCAAAAAACCGCCAACCCTCTAAAATCAGCAATAACGAGCGTAAGGCAAACACATCGTCCGGCATAATCGGGCCGCCAAAAAAAGCAATCTTAACGGCATTGCCCACATACAAAATCCCTATGATGAGGGTTTGGATCACCAAAAATATCCACGCCCGTTTCGATAAGGCAAACAGCATATAGCTGATCAGCAACTGCAAAGGAAAATCAAACATGATTGCCGACAGCTTGATCTGCACATCAAACTTAAACGTGCTAATCAGGTAGAACAGCACATACAGCAGCGAAGTGGAAAATATCGGCAAGAATTTTTTGGGCATAGTCGTAAAAATGGAAAGGGGTTGCGCGTCGCTACAGTATGGGGTCTGGTCGCTGAATAAAGCATGAACGGGGCGCAGTGTAACAGCACTGTCACATAAGCGCACGCGGCAACGCCACATAAATATTGCCGCCCAATTGGCATTGGGCATAGAATGCCCGCTTTCAATCAACACCGCTTTAGGAGTAATTTATGTCCGACACTATTTGGTTTAGAACCGGTGAAGCCACCGTATTTGCAAGCGACGGTCAAGGCACTGATGCCATGCCAGAGATTTTGATAGGCAGTGTTAAAGGCCCTGCGGGTACAGCCTTTGCCACCTTAATGGGACAAACCGAAGGCCACACGCGCATGTTTGCGATCCGCGCCACCAACCAACAAGTGCGCCCCGCCACGATTATAGTGCCTAAAGTGACGATAAAATCCGCCGCCTATGTCAACCTGTTTGGCGGCCCGGTGCAATCGGCAGTCGCCGATGCCGTGCTGGACAGCGTGATAGAAGGCGTGATTCCTGCCGATCAGGCCAATGATTTGTGCATTATCGCCATGCTCTGGATTGCCCCAGAATGCGCCACCAATCCCGACGT
>JABFST010000131.1 GCA_013140465.1 Methylococcaceae bacterium | reverse complement strand
ATCCATCTGCACCTCGGTCAACCACACCGTATGCCACGGCATTCCTAGCGACAAAAAGCTCAAATCGGGGGACATCGTCAACGTCGATATTACCGTGATAAAAAACGACTATCATGGCGACACCAGCAAAATGTTCTGTGTCGGCGACGTCAGCCCGCACGCCAAACGGCTGGTCAAAATAACCCAAGAGGCCCTGTTTTTGGGCATCCAACAAGTCCGCCACGGGGCCACTTTAGGCGATATAGGCCACGCCATCCAAAAACACGCCGAAAGCAACCGTTATTCGGTGGTCAGGGATTTTTGCGGACACGGCATAGGCAGAAAATTTCATGAAGAACCGCAGGTGCTGCATTACGGCAAACCCGGCGAAGGCGCAGTCCTAGAAGCAGGGATGATTATCACTATTGAACCGATGATTAATTTAGGCAAGAAAGAAGTCAAAGTATTGCCTGACGGCTGGACTGCCGTCACCAAAGACCGCAGCCTGTCGGCACAATTTGAGCACACCATCCTTGTGACCCCTACAGGTTACGAAATTCTGACGCTACGCCAGGAAGAACTATGACTGCGTTAAAAAACTTCATCAACGCCGAACTGTTTGGCAAAGCCGACACCTTGGTGCAATTCAAGCACCTCATCAAACAAAAAAACATCGAGCTCAACTTAAAATTTGATCCGCAACAATCGGTATCCGACCTGATAAAAGAAAAGTCCGATTTTATCGACTTAATCTTAAGCTGCTGCTGGCAACATTTTTTAGGCGACCACGCCCAGCAGCTGAGTTTATGCGCGGTAGGCGGTTATGGGCGCAGGGAATTGTTTCCGCATTCAGACATAGACATCATCGTACTGCTCGATACTGACGACACGCGTGCCTACCAAGAAGCCTTGGCGAACTTGTTTACCTTTCTCTGGGACATCGGACTCAAACCCGGACATAGCGTGCGCACCATCAACGAATGCGTCAGCGCCGCCTTAGACGACCAAACTGTTATGACCAGCCTGATGGAAATCAACTTGATTGCGGGCAACAGCACCCTCTACAACAGCCTAAAACAACGCATCACCCCTGATCGGATTTGGCCTTCCGACCTGTTTTTTGCCGCTAAAATGGAAGAGCAACGCCTACGTTACGCCAAATTCCATGACACCGCCTACAATCTTGAGCCGAATGTCAAAGAAGGCCCCGGGGGCTTGCGCGACATGCAGATCATTGCCTGGGTGTTCAAACGCCATTACAACTCCACCACCCTCAAAGAGCTGATTAAATACGGATTTTTGCCCGAATCCGAATACGCCGAACTGATTGCCGCACGCGACGTGCTTTGGCGCATACGTTACGCCCTGCACCTGCTGACCAACCGCGCCGAAGACCGCCTAATCTTTGACTACCAGCGCGACCTGGCCGAACAATTCGGCTTTAGCGCCCCCAACCAGCACTATAACCAAGATGTCGAACAGTTTATGCAGTTTTATTTCAAGACCGTACAAGGCTTGGAACGGCTGAATGAAATGTTGCTGCAATTGTTTAACGAACGCTTTATTACTGGCGAAACCGCCAGCAAAGTCACCCCCATCAACGACAAATTCATCGCCATCAACGGCTATCTTGAAGCCATCGACGAACAGCTGTTTGAGCGTTACCCGCTGGCCTTGCTGGAAGTGTTCCTGATCTTGCAACTCAACCCTAACCTATTAGGCATACGCGCCACCACTATCCGCCTGATCCGCAAAAACCTGCACCTAATCGACGACAACTTTAGGGCCAACAAAACCGCCAACCAATTGTTCATGGAAATCTTTTTGCGCCCGCGCGGACTCACCCACGAATTACGGCGCATGAACCGCTACGGCGTGCTGGCGGCCTACTTGCCCAGCTTCGCCAATATCGTCGCGCGTATGCAGTACGACCTGTTCCATATTTACACCGTCGATGAACACACCTTATTTGTCATCCGCAACTTGCGGCGTTTTTCCTTAGAACAGCACCGCGAAGAATTCCCCTTGTGCAACGCCGTGTTCCTGCTCATCGCCAAACCCGAAATACTGTACATCGCCGCCCTGTTCCACGACATCGCCAAAGGCCGTAACGGCGACCATTCCGCGATAGGCGAAGACATTGCCAAGCAGTTTTGCCTACAGCATGACCTGTCCGTACATGACACCAAACTCATCACTTGGCTGGTGCGCAGCCACCTCATCATGTCCATGACCGCGCAGCGCAAAGACATCAGCGACCCCGACGTCATCCATGAATTTGCCCACACTGTCGGCAGCGTCGAATACCTCAACCACCTGTATTTGCTGACCATAGCCGACATCCGCGCCACTAACCCAGAACTATGGAACGCTTGGAAAAACTCGCTGCTAAAAGAGCTCTACACCACCACACACAACGCCCTGCGCTTAGGCTTGCAAAACCCCATCAAACTTGCCGACCGCTTGCGTGAAAACAAACAAGAAGCGCAAGAAGAACTGCTCAAACGGGGCTTGTCAGAATCCGCCATCGCCCACGCGTGGCAACACACCAATGACGACTACTTTTTGCGCTATTCAGCCGACGAAATCGCCTGGCACACCCAAGCCATCGCCTCATCCGAAGAAGCGGACCTGCCGCTGGTGCTGTTGCGCCCGCAAACCCATCGCGGCAGTGCCGAAGTGTTTGTCTACACCCAAGATGCCGGCCCGATTTTTTCCATCAGCGCCGACACCCTAGACCAATTGGGGCTGACTATTTTAGATGCCCGCATCATGACCACGCTGGACCACTATGTGCTTAACAGCTTTCAAGTACTGGAACAATCCGGCGCACCGATCAGCGAATCGTTTCGCATTGGGCATATTTGTACGTCGTTGCGCAACAACCTGATTCAAGGCGAAACCAAAGGCCACATCAACATCCACCGCCAGTCCAAATCCCGGCAAGCCCAGCATTTCCCGATACCAACCAGCATCAAATTCCTCAGCGACCCGCTTAACCGCCACACACTGATTGAATTGGTCACCACTGACCATGCCGGACTATTATCCAAAATCGGCCGCGCCTTCATCCAACAACACGTCAACTTGCAAAGTGCCAAAATCACCACCATAGGCAGCCGCGCCGAAGATATTTTCTACATCACCGACTCACACCTACAACCCATCACCGACCCCGACAAACAACACCTAATCCGCGAAGAAATGCTTAAAATGCTGGAAACTGACAATTAATGGTGGGTGTTGGGCGCACTTGCATTTTCCTCCAGAAACTAAAAAGCTAGTACGCGTAAGCTTATGTGCCGCAAAAGCAGGTCTACCCAGCCATTAGCGGCATAAGTATCTACACAAGTCATTAGCCCGTCATTCCGGCATGGATGCCGGACCCAGTGCCACGGACGGTCGCTACGGTAAGCTGCAAGTGCTTGATTTAGCATTACCGTCATAGTGAGCATTCACATCCGTGTGACTGGATATTGGCATCCATGCCAATATGACGGCACTTTGAAACGCGCCCAAACTTGGGTAGATACCTATACATTAGAGGACAAGTTAAACTTTTATCGCGTTCCGGCAAAAAATAGACATGTTGGGCAAGAACAGCATGTGCTTGTTCTGACTGGTTAGGCGCTATTGGGCGCAATGCCCTGCGCTTAGGCTTGCAATAAACAATTCTTTACAAATATTTTTCAAGATTATTTGACACCAATTAGGTTATACGACAACAATAACCAACCCCGTATTTATGTCGTATTTGCCCGCTTGACCTGTCGCGTTTGCTTGAGCTAAAGTTCCGTCAAATCTGGGTTTTTTAAGAAATTGGAATAGAAGACAAATTTGTCGTATACATCATTTTATGAGTCAATAAGGACACACTAGATGGATAAAACAGCCTATGTACTTGTCGGGGTCGTTTTGGGGGTATTTCTCAATGCATTGAAAGAATGGTGGTTTCAAAGAGGACAAAACCGAAAGGATCTTGTGTACCTCACAATCCGATTTGCCTGTGTTCTTGATACCTTCGTTAATTCATGTGTAGATGTCGTGGCCGATGATGGGCTTTGCAACGGCCAACCCGATCCTAACGGCGACTGTTCAATACAGGTCAAAACGCCGAAATTTGAACCGCTAGAGATAGAGGTGGAATGGAAATCTCTTCCAAGTGAATTGATGTACGAGTTATTGAATTTTCCAAACCTGATAGAGAGTGCGAATCATACTATCGACGATGCTTTCGAGTATTTAGCGATCCCACCAGACTATGCAGAGGGTTTTGAAAAGCGTCAGATTCAATATGCAAATCTTGGATTGAAGGCTCATGCCTTGTCGGAGAAGTTAAGAAAAATTGGTGGACTGCCATTAGCAGAGGTGCGAAGCCCCGAGGATTGGGATCCAGTTCGGTATATGGCTGAAAAACAGTTGAAAATAGGGGCTTATAGAGCAGCAAGCCGAAAATCACCGGAAGCGCGGTAGATTGGGATGAGGAACGAACCCCGACACTTTAAGGCACGGTTTGTTGGGGTTCGCAAGCTCACCCGCAACCTACGTTTTTTTGTTTCAAAGTTCCAGCAGAGCTTAGCCCCCTGAACTATGTGTTAGACAGGAGAATTTCGGTCATCGTGACACCCCTTGAGTTAATTGGAGAAGCAACGTGAAACTCGATCCTACTGTGTTTATTCTATTCTTGAGGTGAGGCACCAAATCTCTGAATCCGTCAATCATGATGTTCGGAAACTGGTGGAACACTACAGCAAACTTCAAGAAAGACACCCTGAAAAAATCCTTTCTCGCAACATAGACAAACCGGACACGAAAATTAAGAATGCAGCCTAGCAAGTAGCCCGTAAGATGGGTAGAGCAATAGCGAAACCCATCAAATCCATGCCCAACTATCCGCCAAGCCAAAACAAAACGTGGCTTCAACTCCGAAGTGCATCATACCCTTCAGTAAATACAACATTACCCTACAATCCCCCCTATGTCAGAATAGTTGTCGTATTTATTAACCCAGAAAAGTGGGGGCGAAATGGACAACACACATGGCACACATATCCGAAGAACGAAAACTATCAATCCTAAAAAAATTACTCCCGCCCCA
>JABFST010000420.1 GCA_013140465.1 Methylococcaceae bacterium | reverse complement strand
GAACTGCTGGGCGCTGATGCCGATGCTTACGACAAAATGACCGACACCTTAGACGTGTGGTTTGATTCCGGCGTGACCCACGCCTGTGTGCTGGAAAAACGTGCGCAACTGCGGTTTCCGGCGGATTTGTATTTAGAAGGCTCAGACCAACATCGCGGCTGGTTTCAATCCTCGTTATTGGCCTCGACAGCGATGAACGGCGTTGCCCCCTACAAAGCCGTGCTGACCCACGGTTTTACCGTAGACAAAAACGGCGAAAAAATGTCCAAATCCAAAGGCAACGTCGTGCCACCGCAAGCGGTGATGAAAAACCTAGGTGCGGATGTGCTGCGCTTGTGGATAGCATCTACCGATTACCGTAGCGAAATGCGCGTATCTGACGAGATTTTGGAACGCACCTCAGACGGCTATCGGCGCTTACGCAATACCGCGCGGTTTTTGCTCTCCAACCTTAATGATTTCAACCCCGCCACCGATTTGGTCGCCACTGCCGATTTATTGGCATTGGACAGATGGATAGTGGATAGGGCTTACGGCTTGCAAGAAGAAGTCAAAAGCGCCTACGAACAGTATTTATTCCAATCCATCTACCAAAAAGTCCACCATTTTTGCGTACTGGATTTGGGCGGCTTTTATTTGGACATTATCAAAGACCGCCAATACACCGCCAAAGCTGATGGCTTAGCACGCCGTTCTGCACAAACCGCGATGTACCATGTGCTGGAAGCCCTGACCCGCTGGCTTGCGCCTATCATCAGCTACACGGCTGACGAAATTTGGCAGTACATCCCCGGCGAACGCAGCCGTTCGGTGTTTTTGGCAACCTGGTACGAAGGCTTAGTGCCACTCGACGGGCAAGCCGCGATGAACCCTGCGTTCTGGCAAAAAGTCATGGCGGTCAGGACAGCGGTCAGCAAAGAATTGGAAAAAAGCCGCAGCAAAGGCGACATCGGCGCGTCCTTAAATGCCGAAGTCGATATTTATGGCTCTGACGAGGATGTGCAAGCCCTAGGCCAATTAGGCGACGAACTGCGCTTTATTTTTATCACCTCCGATGCCTTGGTTTACCCAGCCGCACAAGCCCCCGACGATGCTATCGCCACCGAGGTGGAAGGCATTAAAGTCAAAGTGCGCGTATCTAGCCTAACCAAATGCGTGCGCTGCTGGCACCAACGCGCCGATGTCGGGGTTGATCCCGAACACCCCGAATTGTGCGGGCGTTGTGTTGAGAATATTGTCGGCGACGGCGAACAGAGGCTTTATGCGTAGTTTGGGTATGTTGAAATGGCTGTGGTTGTCGGCCTTAGCCATTATTTTGGACCAAGCCAGCAAGCTCGCGGTTGCTGGCTCCATGCAGTTGTATGAATCCATCCCCGTAATGCCCGCATTCAACCTGACTTATGTCCATAACCTAGGCGCGGCGTTTAGTTTTTTAAGCGATGCGGGCGGCTGGCAACGGTGGTTTTTTGCCGTGTTGGCTATCGCCATCAGCAGCGTGCTAGCTGTTTGGCTGGCACGCTTAAAAGCCCATGAGACCTTGCTGGCGATAGCCTTATCGTTGGTGTTGGGCGGTGCAATCGGCAATCTCATCGACCGTTTAGCCTATGGCTACGTCATCGACTTTCTCGACGTGTATTACCAAAACTACCATTGGCCCGCGTTTAATATCGCCGATTCGGCGATTACTTTAGGCGTGGTGTTGATGTTGTTGGAGTCGTTTGGCGTGGGTAAAACCGAGGGCGAGTAGTTTGTAATTCGTAGGATGGGTAGGGCGATAGCGAAAACCAAGCAGAGCCTAGGAACGAGCTGTAGAGACGCGATTTATCGCGTCTCCAATAGCGTCCCCCATTGCTGACGGAAACGCAAATATTGCAGACGTGATAAATCCAGATGCGATATTGCCAGATACGACAAATCGAGACGCGATCAATCGAGACGCGATAAATCGCGTCTCTACGGAGCCTTAAAACGTCTAAAGCCGTTTTACTCCAGCCGGAGTGCAATGGCTTTAGACATTGCCGTGCCGCCCCGTAAAACGTCTAAAGCCGTTTTACTCCAGCCGGAGTGCAATGGCTTTAGACATTGCCTTGCCGTCCCGTAAAACGTCTAAAGCCGTTTTACTCCAGCGGAGTGCAATGGCTTTAGACATTGCCTTGCCGTCCCGTAAAACGTCTAAAGCCGTTTTACTCCAGACGGCGTGCAATGGCTTTAGACATTGCCTTGCTACCCGTAAAACGTCTAAAGCCGTTTTACTCCAGCCGGAGTGCAATGGCTTTAGACATTGCCGTGCCACCGCGTAAAACGTCTAAAGCCGTTTTACTCCAACCGGAGTGCAATGGCTTTAGACATTGCATTGCCGCCGCGTAAAACGTCTAAAGCCGTTTTACTCCAACCGGAGTGCAATGGCTTTAGACATTGCCGTGCCACCCCGTAAAACGTCTAAAGCCGTTTTACTCCAGCCGGAGTGCAATGGCTTTAGACATTGCCGTGCCGCCGCGTAAAACGTCTAAAACCATTTTACGGCTAGCCGCGCGGGTTTATGACGGCCTACAGGCTATCAGGCTGGGCGATGGCGGTTAATATCAGGTGGATGATGGCGGCATCGGTATAATCCAAAGGCTCAAGCAACACGGCTGGGTTGCGTTCGCCGTTTAGCAGTTGTTTAATCGCGGAGACTAAATCAGTCCAGCCGTTTTGGTGCCAGTCCTGTAAATCAGCGGCTAATTCTGGCTCCACAGTGTGGGTCAACACCGCCTGCTGCACAGCGGCAATCAAGCCCGCATTAGCTTGCATTTGCGTAGGCATCCCGGCAAACCCTAAATAACTGGCGCGGGCGCATTGCCGATACTGGCTAGCCTGTGCGCTGGCGTGTTGTTTTTCGGCTATTTCTGCCAATAGGTGGTAAGTGTTCCAAATTTCTGCACTGGCGGCATCTAAGGTTTTTTTAATGGCTAAGGCTTGTTCGGCTAACACGCGGGCTTCCTCTAAACGACCTGCTTGCTTTTGTAATAAATCGGCTAGATTGTTTAAACTCATCGCCAAGTGTTTGGGATTGCCCTGTTGTTGCACGGCGATGGCTTTACGGTACCATTGTTCTGCAGCGTCGGCCTGGCCTAGGAGTTGGTTGACTGATGCCAAATTAGTCCAAGTGCTTGCCGCGCCTAGCGTGTCGCCTAGGGCTTCTTTAAGGCGGGCAGATTCGCGATAAGCGTGTTCGGCAGCAGTCCATGATTTTGCTGTTTGATAAACCAGACCTAACTGATGCCAAACCGTTGCTTCTGATTGTGGTTCATGCAGCTCTGAAAATAGGCTTAACGCGGTTTGATAGCGTTGTTCGGCGACGGCTAAATCGCCCTGACGCATGGCTAATGTACCCAACTGCAATTGCACCACCGCTACCCCCCGGGTATCCCCACCTATGTCACTTTTAATCGCTAACGATAGCCCATACTGTGTTTGTGCCTGTGCATAATCACCTGCCTCCGCAAAAGCATCGGCTAAATCGGTGTGCAGTCTGCTGATGAGCTGTTGTGTTGAGCGGGAAGTTTCCAGTTGTTGTGCCAACGCTAAAGCCTGTTGATAACAGCTAATGGCAGCGGCGGTATTGCCTAGTTCATTAAAACAACGGCCTAAACTGTCTAAGGTATCGCAAAGCCGATGACTAGGCGTTTGGCCTAACTGTAGGCGTAAGGTTTCAAAAATACTGGCGGCTGGCGCATAGTGTCCTGCATCAAACAAAGCTAGCCCTTGATTGCTTTGCGCCAAATACCAAGCGTCTGTACCGATGTCACCGCTGGCAGCAAGTGCGGCTTGGTTCAGGGCGGCTTTATCGGCTTGTAGGCCAAAGTCATTAAGAAAGCTACTGACATAATTTGCAAACTCAACCGCAAACGCCTCACCCGCTTGCAAGGCCGCATACACGCCATGCAAACAATTCGGCAATTCGCGCAGGGCTATCGCCCGCACTGCGTGGGGATTTTTGTCATCTTCATGATAGAGATACTCAGAAAGCTGATAATAGCTGTGCCGATAACGCGCCACTAACCCAGCTTGTTCGCTGTCCGTCAGTTCTTGCCATAAGGCTGGGGCGAGGGTGGGATGGAACTTAAGATAGGGTACGGAATAATCAGCCAAAGCTTCGGCGTGTAGTAAACCGGTATAGGCTAAGGCAGGGCGCAATAAAGCCCAATCGTCGGCGTTAATTTCGGTAATCTCTAAAAGCTTATGTTCCATAGCCCCACCCTGAAACACACCTAAGCGCGGGACTAACACCCGCACCTCAGCAGGTAAGCGGTCTAAAGACAGTTTTAAGGAACCTAGCAAGGGGTTGCCGGGGTTTTCTGCCAGATAATGCTCCAAACGCGGGCCTAAGTTGGCTAATCGGGTCACTTTTAAAGCCCCTGCCAATAAGCTGATCGATAAGGGATGAAAATCCACGCGTTTAAACAAAGCCAATAAGGCCGCGCGTTCGGGTGTTTGATGCAGCGGCGCGGGCGGTAATTTATGCAGGCGTTGAAAGTAGGCCAAGGCATCTTCTGGCCCTAGCCCTTGCAAACGCAGAGTGACATGCTGGCTAGTATGGGCGGTGGGGTATGCCGGATGCGCCAAATCGTCTTGGCGCGTGGTGATTAACACCCGGCTATTGCCCGCTAGGGCCCATGCGGCTGCGGCAGTTAATAAGGCCGCCGACACCTGCGGCGTTAAGGCTTCGACATTATCCAAAATCACTAAAGTGGCGGTTTGTTGCAAGGCGCGGGTAGCGGCATCGGCATCTAGCAGCGATGCTTGCAAGACCGTGGCTAAGGTGCTGATTGCCATCGCTACGGCATCTATGCCTTGAAACGCGGCATAATCGACAAAGCACACGCGGGCAAACAAGCCAGTTTGTTGTAACCAATCGCCCGCCGCAATCGCGAGGGTGGTTTTGCCTTGCCCGCCAAAACCGACGATGGCTAGGCTGCGCACGTTTTGCACAAACGCGCGTTCGATGTGCCAGAGTTCTTGGCTGCGGCCAAAAAAGCCCGCGTCTTGCAGTCTGGGCAGGTTGTTGATGGCGGGCGGGTGGTCGTGCGTGCTAGG
>JABFST010000234.1 GCA_013140465.1 Methylococcaceae bacterium | reverse complement strand
TTAACGGCCATTTGGCTCGACAAGGCAAAATCGGCGTGCCACGGCCTATGGACGAAGAACTCGCCCGCCCGCTGCTGCCCTCTGCTCAACGCTTACGCGACGCGGGCATCGCCGTGGGTTTGGTGTATGGGCAAGACGACCATCCTGTCCCGTATTCACCCATCCATTCCAAATACTGCATCATTGATGACAGCATCGTCATCGAAGGCAGCTTTAACTGGTACAACACCTCGGTGTTCTCGCATGACTTGGTCGTCATCGTCAACAACCACCAAGTCGCCCAACCTTATTTATACGAGTTTGAGCAGATACAGCATTGTTTTAGGGTTTATTATTGAAGTGTTTGGGGAAATGCCCATGTTGGCGAACTGGCAGCGGGGATGCTGCCAGTTTTAGCTAGTCTTGTTTGCCTAGACGTAAACGGGTGATGAGAGATGCTTCCAAACCTGTGACTTGGGCAATCGTGGCATCGTCTAGGCTTGCTAATAGGTTTTTGGCGACTTCTAGTTTGCCTTTTCGTATCCCTTCCGCTTCTCCGTCCAACCGCGCAGTTTCCAGCTCATTGCGGCTTCTGCCTAGCCTTAAGCCTTGGCTGTCGTAGATGTCCAGTTCCTCTTGTGTCCAATGGTGTTGCGCGGCAATTTGGTAGGCTTGTTGCAAGGCGGGGGTGTCTGCGTGCGGCGGTATTTGCTGCAAGTCGTCGGCTTCTTTGAGGAAATACAGCCATTTGTCGGCGACCGTGGTCAGTTCGGCGGCGGTTTTGGTGAATTTGGGCAATTCGATAAAGTTAAATTCCAGGTCTTTTAGGTCGTGGCTTTGAGTTTCGCTGTTTAAGATTAAATGCCGTGAGCAGGGATTGGGGTGGTCAAAAATACTAAAGTCGAGGATGCCCAGAAAAATCACAGGCTTTAATAAGTGGTATTTTTCGCTTTTGTTGAGTTGTTGGCTGTAGGCTTTGCTGCTGTAGTACATGGCACGCTTGGTGAAGGTCTGGTCTTTTTCGACCTGCATTTCGACGATAAATTCGCGCCCCGAGGTGTCTTTGGCCTTAATGTCTAAGTTGGATTCTTTCAGGCCAATTAAGCGCGGGGCTTGGTAGCTGTTGGTGATTTTTACGTTGGCAATCGGGTATTCTAGCTCCAGCATTTCATTCAGGAACTCAATCAGGATGTTTTTATGGGCTTGGTCGCCGAAGATTTTTTTAAAGGCGATGTCGGTTTTGGGGTCTACGAATTTCATAGGCATGTTGCGCAGCCTCGTAATCTGTCAGGAATTGTTGAGAGATACTGTAAACCGATTTGCGGTTTCTGCCCTAGATTTTTTTGGGATTTCCAAGACTATTTGGAAGAGGATTGCGAAAATATTGCCTAGCTATGATGGGGTTCGGCTTTCGAGACTGTGAAAGAATTAACCTAAGCTTGTTCATCGGAGTGAAAACACATGTTTTTTCACTCCAGTCTCTACTTAAAACAAAGACTTACAAAAATAAAAATCACCTTTTTGTGAGTATTTGAAATACTTTCACAGTCTCTTTCGCCGCTACCATCTTATGAATTATAAATGCGTAGCACAACGCCATAAAGTCATGACGTTAAACTTTTTTGCTTTTCGCCCGTTTGCTTAAGCGTTCGCGTTTTTGTACAGCCCATTCGGTCAGCTTTTTTTTCTGTCCATGAAAAGGGTTGATAGGCGATTTAAACTCTATGCGTATCGGTGTGCCGGAGAGTTTTAGCTTGTCCCGGTAATAATTAATCAGATAGCGTTTATAAGACGTAGGCAAGGCATCGGTTTGTACGCCGTGGACTACGACTATTGGCGGATTGCGCCCGCCTTGGTGGGCGTATTTAAGCTTGATGCGGCGACCATTGACTATCGGGGGTTGGTGGGCATCGGTGGCTTCTTTTAGGATACGCGTCAGCACAGGCGTGGACATGTCCAGCATCGCGGAATCGTATAATTTATGCACCACATCAAACAATTTGCCGACACCACTGCCGTGCAGCGCGGATATAGGGTGTTTTTCAGCAAAATCCAAAAACGCCAGTTTGACATCCAATTGCCTTTTTATGGTGTCTTTTTGGGCAATATCCAAGCCATCCCATTTGTTTAGGCCGACTATCAACGCCCTACCCGCTTCTATCACCAAGCCCAGCAAATGCGCGTCTTGGTCGGTAATGCCTTCGCGTGCGTCTATCAAATATATGACGACATTGGCTTTTTCGATGGCTTGCAGGGATTTTAAGATGCTGAATTTTTCAATCGTTTCGGCAATCTTTGAGCGTCTGCGCATACCCGCCGTATCGATTAAGGTAAATTGTTTGCCATTGCGCTCAAAAGGTATGTAGATGCTGTCACGCGTAGTGCCGGGCTCATCAAACACAATCACGCGCTCTTCACCTAACAAGCGGTTGACCAAGGTGGATTTGCCGACATTGGGCCGACCGACCACAGCGATGCCTATGCCTTTATGGCTTTCTTCAGTAACAGCTGCCTGGGTTTGGGGCAGCAATTGCTTAACCCGTTCCAGCAATTCAGGAATGCCACGCCCGTGCGATGCGGCAATTTGTACGGGTTCACCCAAGGCCAACACATAAAATTCGGTCGCCGCTACGGTGGCATCAATGCCATCGACTTTATTAGTGACCAGCAGCACGGGTTTGTCGAGTTTTCTGAGCGTGTCGGCTATCACTTTGTCCGATGCGCTTAAGCCTTCACGCGCATCAACCATGAACAACACTATATCGGCTTCTTCTAAAGCCACTTGCACTTGTTTGCGGGCAAAGCTTTCTATGCCTTCGGCATCATCGGCAATACCGCCCGTATCGACCACCAAACAGGCCATATCGCCATGTTTGACGCGCCCATATTGACGGTCCCGCGTGAGGCCAGGATAATCCGCGACTAAGGCATCACGGCTGCGGGTCAAATAATTGAATAAAGTGGATTTGCCCACATTGGGTCGCCCGACGAGGGCTATAACAGGTAACATAAGTTAGGGTAACCGGGTTCTAAGCGCGGCAAGCGTGCCGTCTTTTGCGTAAACATAAACAATATTATCGACCACGATAGGCTGGGCATCGATAGCTGAATCAGCCACTTTGATGCGGCCTAATTGCCGACCGTCGCTAGTGGACAGCCAATGCACATAGCCTTCAAAATCACCGACCACGACATAATTGTCGTAAACCACAGGGGCAGTAAGTTTGCGTTGGTGCAGGTCTTTTTGTTTCCATAGCGATGAGCCTGTGCGTTGCTCCAGCTGCCAAACATCGTCGGTGGCATCCGACAAATACAAATACTGGCTATCGTAAGTCAGGCCCGTATAGGCAGAAATGGCTTCGTTACGCCACAACACGTCGCCGTCCAATTCGGAAACCGCCGCCGCACCGCCGCGATAACTGGCGATATAAACCTTACCGTTGACGGCAATCGGATCAACGTCCAAATCCACCAAGCGTTCTATTTCTGAACGGCCTTTAGGAATAGCCACGCTGGTTTCCCAGACATATTTGCCGTCGGACAAGCGCAAAGCCATGAGCTTGCCATTGTCATAGCCTTCGATGACATGGTCTTCGACTATAATCGGCGCACCGACACCACGCACGCTAAGTGCAGGGGCGTTATGCTCAAAACTCCATAATTTGCCGCCATTTTTTTCGTTCAGCGCCACCACGACACCATCGGTAGTGCGGACGATGACGATGCCGTTGGCAATAACAGGCACGGACAAGACTTCGCTGGAAACTTTCGCTGTCCATAAGGTTTCGCCACTTTCGCTATTTAAGGCCAGCACATCGGCTTTGCTAGTGCCTAAAATAACAGTACCCACACCTAAGCCTGGGCCGGCGGAAAAAGGCACTTCGGTTTCGGCTTCCCAGATTAAGGCGCCGGTACTGATGGAACGGGCCTGCACAACACCTTCACGGTCAGCCGCAAAAATTTTGCCAGAACCAATAGCGGGTACGAGTTTTAAGGTGTGTTCATCCGCACCAACCCCAACGGATTCTTGCCAAACTTCTTCTAGCGTGATTTCGGGCGTGTATTCCTGCAAAACCGCTGGGGGTTCGGCATTGTCCTCGCCACCGCTAAAGTAGTTGGAAATGCCCTTGATGCCATCAGACATGCCATCAAGAGCCGAACATGCCGCCAGCAACAGGCTGAACACTACACAAATGAGTAAGCGCATTATTTTGGGCTGTCTATTTTTTCGGGTGCGGTGAGATCATCCAGCTTAAATTTTAATAACGGTGATTTATAACCATTATCCAAAGCCTTTTGATAAGAACTGCGGGCTAAATCCAAACGGTCTAGGGCCACATATAAATCGCCCACCAACTCGTCATAATTGCCGGAAAAACTGGATGAGGTGGCAGGATCAACTTCGTTAATCAACTGCAAGCCGGGTTCATATTCACCCGCCGCCAACATCAGGCGCACTAGGCGAATTTTGGCGATATTGCCCAGCTCTTTGTTAGGGCCTTTGGCGATGCCTTGCAAGATAGTCCGGGCTTTAGCCAGATCGCCTTGCTGCGCTTTAAGCTTAGCCAACAACAAACCGCCATAGGCGGCATATTCTGTTTTAGGGTATTGCTGTTGTAACTTGTCCGCCAATTTTTCTATGCTGTCTTGCTTGTTTGCACTAACTGCTTGCACTAATTGGCTGTACACGCCAGAAGCTTGTTCGGCCTGGTTTTTTTTATGGTCTTGCCAAAAGTTGACACCCAAAATAATGCTGATGCCTAACACAAAGCCGATAATAGTGGCTTGGGCGTTTTCTTTCCACCAGCGTTTTAAGGCTTCGAGTTGCTCTTCTTCTGTTTCGTAAATTTCCACTTGCGTTCTCTTTTTTAAAGTTTAGTTAGCTTTGGGCAGCTGCGGGGTGTGCCCGTAGCGTGTTTAAGATAGCCAATATCTCGGCTTGCGGCAGCGTTTGTTGGGGCTGTTCGGTGCGTAAGGACTTAATGCTGACCACTTCGTTCCTGACCTCATCATCACCCACAATAATCGCGTACTCGGCCCCTGATTTGTCGGCTTTTTTAAATTGGCTTTTAAAACTGCCGCCGCCACAATTGACCTGTAATTTTATGCCCGGCACAGCATCCCTAATGGCTTCCGCCAAGTGTGTGCCTACCCGTTCGGCAGTTTCACCGACACGGATCATATATGCGTCTACACTACGCGCCAACGGTAGGTCGGGTACGGTTTCCAGCAAAGCCAGCACACGTTCGATACCCATCGCAAAACCAACGGCATAGTTAGGTTTGCCGCCCAGTTGTTCAATCAGGCTGTCATAACGCCCGCCCGCACATACCGTGCCTTGCGAGCCTAACTCGTCAGTGACCCACTCAAACACGGTTTTGCTGTAGTAATCAAGGCCACGCACCAAGCGCGGGTTGATTTCGTAATCCACACGCAAATCGGTCAGCGTGGCAATCAGCCCATAAAAATGCTGCAAACTCTCTACGCCCAAATAATCCATTAAGGCGGGGGCTTCGGTCAGCATGTCCTGCATCGCTGGAGTTTTAGAGTCCAAAATCCGTAACGGGTTAGTTTCCAGGCGACGCAAGCTGTCGGCATCTAAAAGGTCTTTATGCTCTTGAAAATAGCTGACCAGAATTTCCCTATACGCCAAACGTTCAGCAATCGTGCCTAAAGAATTGACCTGCAAACGCACTTTCTCGCGGATGCCCAGTTTTTTCCATAACCTGTGCATCATTAAAATCAGTTCTGCATCAATATCAGGCCCTGCCATACCGTAAGTTTCGACACCCAATTGGATGAATTGGCGGTAACGGCCTTTTTGCGGACGTTCATGGCGGTACATCGGGCCGTAATACCAAAGGCGGTGGACTTGGTTATGCAATAAGCCATGTTCCAAACACGCTCTTAAACAACCCGCTGTGCCTTCGGGGCGCAAGGTTAAAGAATCGCCGTTACGGTCTTCAAAGGTGTACATTTCCTTTTCGACGATGTCGGTGACTTCCCCAATTGAACGCTTGAACAACTCGGTTTTTTCAACTATCGGCATACGCATTTCGCTGTAGCCATAACTGCCCAGCACGTCCCTGAGCATTTGCTCGGCATATTGCCACAGCGGTGTTTGGTCGGGCAGCACGTCGTGCATCCCGCGTATTGCTTGTATGTTTGTTGCCATAGTGCTTAAGTGGCCTGTTAAGGTAAATCTGACGGCAGGTGTCTTGCTTCTTCTGAAAGCGGAAACCTGTCTTGTAATAATTTTTGATATTCTTGTGCCAACGCGTTGTTGCCCAAAGCACGCTCGGTCTGCATCCCTACCCATAACGTGCTGGCAGTATGCTCGGCTACGCTTAAATAACGTTGCAAATACGCTTTTGCGGGCCAATATTCGCGGTTTTGGTAACTGATTTTTTGCATCTCTTGCAACGCGGGCGCATAGCTGGGATTAAGCAACAGGGCTTGCTTAAAATAGGCTTTGGCACTTTGCTGTTGCTTCATGCCCAAATGGCATAGCCCGGCATTGGTCAATGCCAGCCATTGTTTGTCATTCAACTGGGTAGTCATGGCTTGGGTCAACAAGGCAAGACCTTGCGGGTACTGCTTTTGCATGCACAAAAAACGCCCTAAGTTGTTTTGTATCCCCCAATCATCGGGGGATACGTCTAGGGCATCTTCATAATAGCTTTGCGCTTGTTTGGGGTTGTTGAGCTTTTCATACAAAAATCCCAAAGCATTATAGATTTGCGGGTCTTGTGGTGACTTGTCCAA
Organism: Methylococcaceae bacterium; assembly: GCA_013140465.1. Taxonomy (GTDB): domain Bacteria; phylum Pseudomonadota; class Gammaproteobacteria; order Methylococcales; family Methylomonadaceae; genus Methylobacter_C. The sequence continues at coordinate 14,662 of JABFST010000234.1, read as the reverse complement.
GGCCATGAGCAAATTTTCTTTCGCCACGTCCAGTTTGCCCATGTCGAGATAACGCACCCCCAACTGCAAATACACGCTGGCTGCGTCTTGGTTTTTTTTGGAGACCGGCATTGTTGTACACGCCACCAACAGCACCGACACACAACAGGCAAACGCCCAACGCATAAAGTTTGCACGCTGGTTAAGCTGCACTGTCTGCATCCACTAATTTGAGCTTTAAGTGCCTACGGCTTTTATCTGCCACCTGCCCGACCAATTGCCCACAGGCCGCATCGATGTCTTCGCCACGCGTTTTTCTGACCGTAGTGACGATGCCCGCATCATTCAACACGGTTTTAAAGCGGTTGATGGTGTCGGTGCTGGAACAACGGTAAGCGTTATTGGGAAACGGGTTAAATGGAATCAGATTAAGCTTGGCAGGCACATTTTTTAATAACTTAATCAAGCCTTTGGCATCCTGCATAGAATCATTGATGCCGTCCAACATCACATATTCAAACGTGACCGTGCGCCTAGGGGCAATTTTTGCATTATCCCTACACGCGTCCATGAGTTCTTTTAGCGGATATTTTTTGTTGATAGGCACCAACTCGTCGCGCAATTCGTCAGTCACGGCATGTAAGGAAACCGCAAGGCTGACATCACAAGCTTCAGTCAAACGGTACATGGCAGGGACGACACCCGAAGTGCTGATAGTGACGCGGCGTTTGGACAAGCCAAAAGTAAAGTCATCCATCATCAGGTTCATGGCTGCAACCACATTGTCAAAATTAAGCAAGGGTTCGCCCATGCCCATCATGACCACATTGGTGATTTTTTTGTCCGTCCCCAAACGCTTTTGCGCAACAATCAGCTGGCCGATAATTTCGGCAGTGGTCAGGTTGCGGTTAAAGCCTTGCTGGGCCGTCGAACAAAACGTACACGCCAACGCACAACCGATTTGTGAGGATACGCACAAAGTGCCGCGCCCTTCTTCGGGGATAAACACCGATTCGATGCGGTTGCCGCAACTGGTCTGCAAAGCCCATTTGCGCGTGCCATCGCTGGCAAGCTGTTCAACTACAATTTCAGGTGTCGCCAAATAGCAGTTTTCTGTTAAATAACTGCGTAGCGGTTTGCTTAAGTTGGTCATCAGGTCGAAGTCTTCAACACCTTCCTGATAAATCCATTTTAACAACTGGGTGGCGCGGAACGGTTTTTCGCCGAGTCCGACAAAAAAGGCCGCCAGGCCCTTTCTGTCGTAATCCAGCAAATTAAAGCGTTTCGGCTTAGCGGGTTCTAGCACAGATTTCATCGTCCGAGAAGAAATACGCAATTTCGCGTTGCGCGGTTTCTAAAGCATCAGAACCGTGTACGGCATTTTCGTCGATGCTGTTGGCAAAGTCCGCACGAATAGTGCCGGGCGCGGCATCTTTAGGGTTGGTTGCACCCATAATTTCGCGGTGTTTGAGAACAGCGCCTTCGCCTTCCAACACTTGCATGATGACTGGGCCAGAAATCATAAACGCGATCAGATCTTTAAAAAATCCGCGTTCGCTGTGTTCGGCATAAAAACCTTCGGCTTGGGCTTGGGTTAAGTGCAGCATTTTTGCAGCAACGACTTTTAAGCCGTTTTGTTCAAAACGGCTGTAAATTTCGCCGATTACGTTTTTTGCCACTGCGTCAGGTTTAATGATTGAGAAAGTGCGTTCTATTGCCATTGTGTTTTAAAACTCCAAATAAAGGTTGATTGGTCATTATAGCCCAATTACGGGCTTGAAGCACGGCGGCTTGCCTTAGGCAAAAGCACGCCGAACTCGATATTAATTATGGTCTGCCGTCAAAATCCGCGCCTTCTTTGACGGGGATCATCAAATCTTCGGGGCTAATGCCTAAGATTAAGGCCATAGGGCTGGCGATAAAAATGGATGAATAAGTGCCGAACACTACGCCAAACAGCAAGGCGATGGAAAAGTTATGGATCACTTCACCGCCCAAGAAAAACAAGGCCACCAACACCAAAAATACGGTAAAGGAAGTCATTACGGTACGGCTTAAAGTGACATTGACGGAAATGTTCATGATTTCTTCGGTAGACGTTTTGCGTAAATCCCGAAAGTTTTCACGGATACGGTCATAAACAACGATGGTGTCATTTAAGGAATAACCAATCAACGCCAAAATAGCCGCCAATACCGTTAAGTCAAACTCCAAACCAAACACTGAAAACACGCCTAAGGTCACGATCACGTCGTGGAAGGTAGCGATAACCGCACCCACCGAAAACTTCCATTCAAACCGCCACGCCACATAAATCAAAATGCCGATGGTCGAATACAGCAACGCCAAAAAGCCGTCTTCTGCCAAATCGTCACCCACTTGCGGGCCGACAAACTCAACACGGCGAATGCTGGCGGGTTCTTTGGTGGTTTTGTTGATGGCCTCCAGCACTTTTGCGCTTAAATCGGCACTGCTTACGCCTTCATGTGGCTTTAAGCGGATCAACACGTCTTTTGCTGTACCAAAATTTTGTACGGTGGCATCACCAAACCCAGAGCCATCCAATGTGTTGCGCAACACATCCAAATCAGCGGCTTGTTGGTAGCCGACTTCAATCAACGTCCCACCCGTAAAATCGATGCCCATCTGCAAACCGCGCACTGCCAGTGAAGCTATCGAAATAATCATTAAAATGCCCGAAAATATCAGCCATATTTTTCGGTTGCCTATAAAATTTATATTTGTTGTTTTCATCGTTAATCTTCTAAAAAGTTTAAGTGCTTCGACGTTTATATGGATAACTTGTCTACGCGACGGTTGCCATAGACCCAGTTCATAATCATCCGCGTACCCGTAATGGCGGTAAACATCGATGACAACAAACCAATAATCAGCGTCACCGCAAAACCTTTAACCGATCCTGTACCAAACGCAAACAACATCACCGCCACCAATAACGTAGTGATGTTAGAGTCGAGAATAGTCGCAAACGCTTTTTCAAAGCCGATGTAAATACTCGCTTGTGGCGTGTTGCCATTGCGCAGCTCTTCCTTAATCCGTTCAAAAATCAGTACGTTTGCGTCAACCGACATACCCACGGTCAAAATAATGCCCGCAATACCGGGTAACGTCAGCGTTGCCTGTAACATAGACAGAATCGCAACAATAATCAAAACGTTAAAGGCCAACGCCAAATTGGCAAACAGCCCGCACAAACGGTAATAGATCACCATAAACAACACCACCAGCGCAAAACCGACCACAAACGACAACATGCCTTTGTCGATGTTGTCTTGCCCCAAGCTAGGCCCTACGGTACGTTCTTCAACAATATCAACAGGTGCCGCCAAAGCGCCCGCCCTTAACAAGAGCGACAAGTTACGCGCTTCTTCGGGGCTGTCTAAGCCTGTGGTTTGAAAGCGTTTGCTGAACACGCCTTGGATGGTTGCGACGTTGATGACTTTTTCAACTTTTTCTTTGTGGCGTACTTTTTGGCCATTGACGATTTTGGTCTCGACTTTGTACTCGATAAACACCACCGCCATCGGTTTGCCGACACTCACTTGGGTGGTTTTGGCCATTTTTGCCGCGCCCACGCCATTTAAGGAAATGTTGACCGACGGACGCGCATCTTGGTCTACGCCTGAAGAAGCATCGACGATTTGGTCGCCCGTCACAATAATGCGCCTATCCAGCAAAATAGGGTTGCCGTTGCGTTCATAATACAAACGGCTGCCGACAGGCACATGTCCGTCAACCGCCTGTTGCACATCGTGTTCCACATCGACCAGACGGTATTCCAGTGTAGCGGTGGTGCCCAAAATTTCTTTGGCGCGGGTGGTGTCTTGCACACCCGGCAGTTGCACAACGATGCGGTTTTCACCTTGTTGTTGGATGACAGGTTCGGCAACGCCTAATTCGTTTACGCGATTGCGCAGGGTAGTCATGTTTTGCGCAACTGCAAATTTTTTGATTTCCAGCTCTTCTTTGGCGGACACCTTAAGCCATACTTGCTCTTGCGCTTCGGGTTCGGTGATTTCTAGGCTGCGGAAATCTTTGTCCAGCACGGCTAATAACGCAGGTTTGTCTTCGGGGGCCTTCAGCGTGACTTTAATATAGCCATTGTCTTTAGCGACCGATTGGTAGCGCACTTTGGCGCCTCTTAGCGACAAACGCAAATCATCAACATAACGTTCTTCGGCTTGTTTGGCGGCGGCATTCATGTCCACTTCCAACAAGAAATGTACCCCACCGCGCAAGTCCAGACCCAAGTACATGGCATCAGCACCCACCGCGCGTAACCACGCGGGTGTAGTGGGTGCCAAATTAAGGGCCACGGTGTAGTTGCTGCCCATTTTGTCGCGCAACATATCCGCCGCTTTAAGCTGGTCATCGGTGTTGGTAAAACGCGCCAACACCCGACCGTCATTAAATTCAAAGGCTTTTAAGGCCAGCCCTGTCGCCTTAATGTCAGCTTCAATGGCATTAGCTTGGGTTTGTGATATTTTGATGGTTTGTGTGGATGACACTTGGACAGAAGGATCATCGCCGTATAGATTCGGTAATGAATAAATAATCCCAACCACAAAAACAAGTAGGATTAGTAGGTTTTTCCAAAGGGGGAAATGGTTTTGCATGTGTTATTCCAAAAAGTAAAAGCTTGCCGTAGGCTGGAAAGGGCAGAAGCCGCTAGCACGCAAAGCAATCTAGCCTACGTTGTTGACTGATGTGCGCTGGGTTTTAGCCCCATCCTAGATGCTGTTAAACCTGCCCGATCCCTATTTATTTAAAACGACTTTTTTGGTCATGGCCTTAAAAGTGCCTTTCGGCATCATGGATTCAATGCTTTGGCGCTGTACCTGAATAAAGGTGTTGTCACAAATTTCGAGCTTGACAAAATTGTCATCCAAATCAACCACCTTGCCTAAAATACCGCCCGCAGTGACCACTTCTGTGCCTTTGGCGATGGCGGCTATCATCAGCTTCTTTTCTTTAGTCCGCTTGGCTTGGGGGCGCAGGAACAAAAAGTAAAAAAACGCCAATATGCCTAACGGAAACAGCATACCTTCCATGCCGGGTTGTTGCGCCGCTGGCGCAGCCGCCGCTACCGCGTCGGAAATGAAAAAACTCATGGTTATCCTCGGTTGGTTATAGTTATTAAAAATCTCGCCATTATGCCACAGACGGTACAGCTTTTCCTCGTTGTTGATAAAATTGCTTTACAAAATCATCCAGCTCTTGCTTGGCTATGGCATCGCGCAAGCCTTGCATCAGGCTTAAATAATAATAAAGGTTGTGAATCGTGTTGAGCCTAGACCCCAGCATTTCTTTGCATTTGTCCAAATGGCGCAGATAGGCGCGAGAATAGTTTTGGCAGGTATAACACCCACAGGCCTCATCCAGCGGGCCGGTGTCAAACTCATACTGGCTGTTACGGATTTTCACGACCCCAAAGGTGGTGAACAAATGCCCGTTACGCGCGTTGCGGGTCGGCATCACGCAATCAAACATATCAATGCCCCGGCGCACGGCTTCGACCAAATCTTCGGGCGTGCCTACGCCCATTAAATAGCGCGGCTTATCGACGGGCATGTGGCCGTGGATTACATCTAAGGTCGCCATCATTTCTTCCTTAGGCTCGCCGACCGACAAACCGCCTATCGCATAGCCGTCAAAACCTATGTCCACTAATCCCGCTATCGACTCTTGGCGCAAATGCTCGTACATGCCACCTTGCACAATGCCAAACAACGCCGACGGATTATCGCCATGCGCGGCTTTGCTACGCGCGGCCCAACGCAAAGACAAGCGCATAGAGTCGGCGGCTTCCGCAACTGTTGCCGGATACGGCGTGCATTCGTCAAAAATCATCACAATGTCAGAGCCTAAATCGCGCTGCACCTGCATCGATTCTTCCGGCCCCATGAATATTTTGCTGCCATTGATCGGCGACTTAAAGGTTACGCCTTGCTCGGTAATCTTGCGCAACGCACCTAAGCTAAACACCTGAAAGCCGCCGGAATCGGTCAGGATAGGCTTGTCCCAGCGCATAAAATCGTGCAAATCGCCATGCGCTTTCACCACTGCCGTCGTAGGGCGCAGCATTAGGTGAAAAGTGTTGCCCAAAATGATTTGGGCCCCTATGCCCTTTAGGTCTTCAGGGGTCAATGATTTGACTGCGCCATAAGTGCCTACTGGCATAAAAATCGGCGTTTCCACCACGCCACGCGCAAATGTCAGCCGACCACGCCGCGCATGACCGTCCGTATTGAGTAAATTAAATTCCATGCCAAAAAGTTTGTTTAATAATTAAGGTTGTAGATTATCCAGCCTTTTGGGTTTTTTGTGCAAAAAAGTATGGTGTGCGGCAATAGGCCATGCCATTAGCCAAGATAATGCAAGCCAAAAACGCGTGCCTTTTACTGGCCTCGCACAAGCACCCACCCCACCTCTTGCCCACCTAGGCAAGCACCGCTTTAGCGCGTATCATATTGGGCTACGCCCCACCCCATGCTGACAGCAAGTTACCCGGTGCGTGTTGCCAGACCTTTAAACCTGTATGGGGTTAGGCGTGTTCCTGCCAACATCAACCAAGCATAACGGAGATAGACTTATGGGTATTTCTTTAAGTAAAGGCGGCAATATCAGCCTGTCCAAAACCGATCCTAGCCTAAAAAACGTGCTGGTAGGCTTGGGTTGGGATGCAAGACCCACTGACGGCGCAGATTTTGACTTGGATGCCAGTGCGTTTATGGTCAAGGAAGACGGCAAGGTGCGTACCGACAGCGACTTTATTTTTTATAACCAAACCCGCTCCACTTGCGGTTCGGTTGAGCATACTGGGGATAACCGCACGGGTGCGGGTGACGGCGATGACGAAGTGCTGATGGTGTTATTGGACAAAGTTCCCACCGATGTACAGCGCATTATTTTTGCCGTGACCATACACGAAGCCGACGCACGCAAGCAAAATTTTGGTCAAGTCAGCCACGCGTTTGTCCGCATCGTCAACAAAGACTCTAACCACGAAGTGGCACGCTACGACTTAAGCGAAGATGCGTCTACCGAAACCGCAATGATTTTTGGCGAAATCTACCGCTATAACGGCGAATGGAAATTTAAGGCCGTAGGACAAGGCTATGCGGGCGGCTTGGCGGCTTTAGCACGGCAATATGGCATAAACATTTAATAACCTATAACTCTTACAGGAGACACGCATGGCAATTTCACTCACCAAAGGCGGCAACGTCAACCTTAGCAAAGAAGCCCCCGGCCTCAACAAAATCATCGTCGGCTTAGGCTGGGACGCACGCGCCACCGACGGCACGGCTTTTGACTTGGATGCCAGTGCATTTTTGGTCAAATTAGACGGCAAAGTGCGTTCAGACAACGACTTTTGCTTCTACAACAACAAAGTCGTCGCCGACGGCGCAGTTCAACATGCGGGCGACAACACCACAGGTGCTGGCGAAGGCGACGACGAAACCCTAAATGTTGAGCTATCAAAAATTCCTGCGGACTTAGACAAAGTGGTGTTTACCGTCACTATCCACGAAGGTGTTGAGCGCAGACAAAACTTTGGTCAAGTCAGCCACGCTTATATCCGTGTGGTCAACGCCGAAGGCGGCCTAGAAATCGCCCGCTATGACCTTAGCGAAGATGCCTCGGTTGAAACCGCGATGATTTTCGGCGAAATTTATCGGGTCGGTGCCGATTGGAAATTTAAGGCAGTAGGCCAAGGCTTTGCTGGCGGCTTAGGACCCTTGGCAAGTTCTTTTGGGGTCAGCGTTTAAGCAACCCGGGCAGTTGCCGACAAGCTGCACCAAACTGGGGTTTGGGGCAGCTTGCCGTTTTCTCTTACAGCACGACTCAACTCCCGCCACTTAACCGTCGGCAATCGCCAACAGTTGGCGCTAGACCTATACAAAAACCACCCTAATCTTAGCTGCCTACAGGCTACACCCTTACATCCCAGGAGCATATCGTCATGGCTATCAGTTTACAAAAAGGTCAAAAAATCTCCCTCGCCAAAGAATCCGGCGGCACACTCAGTAAAGTCATTATGGGCTTGGGGTGGGATGCCAAAAAATCCGGCGGCGGTTTGCTAAAAGGCATGTTTGGCGGCGGCAGCAGCAATAGCATCGACTTGGACGCGTCTTGCGTGCTGTTTAACGAACAAAACAAAGTTGCCGACATTGTTTATTTCGGACAGCTAAAAAGCCGCGACGGCAGCATTATCCACACGGGCGACAACCGCACTGGCGAAGGTGACGGCGATGACGAACAAATTTTAGTGGATTTGGACAAAATCCCCGCCACGGTAAAGGCATTGGTGTTTACCGTCAGCTCGTACACCGGACAAACCTTTGATGAAGTTGAAAATGCTTATTGCCGCATCGTTAACAACAGCAACAAGAGCGAAATCGCCCGCTACACCTTAAGTGCCCAAGGCTCGCATACCGCTCAAATTATGGCAAAACTTTACCGCCACAATGGTGAATGGAAAATGCACGCCATAGGCGAAAACGGCACAGGCCGCACTATTGACAACCTCGTCCCACTTATCGTAACTCACCTCTAATGAGAATTTGGTTTAATAAAACATTTTCGACTATCGGCGCCGTATTCAACAACTTACGCCTTGCCGCACCCGAAGGCGAAACCCATATCGTCTGCACCCACAGCCACAGCAATGCGACTGCCTTTTTGGCGGCAGACGAAAGCTTTCTTGAACCCGCTGAACTGAGCGGGCCGGACTATCTCAACTGGTGCGTCGAATTTTGCCAGCAACAACGCATCCACTTGTTTTGGCCCGGTAAAGAAGCCGCCCTTATCAGCCACCATCATGACCTGTTCCGCGCCGTTGGCACCCAAGTGATGTCGGTAGCGGATTATGACACCCTGACCTTGCTGCACAACAAAGCCCATTTTTATGCGGCACTGCCCCCTAGCGTTGCCCTGACGATGGCGTTTGTCGCCGTCAATACCGCCGCAGAATTTGACCATGCCGTCGCCAGCCTAGCACCACACCATGCCGCGTTATGCGTTAAACCCGCCGAATCGGTTTATGGTTTGGGCTTTCGGATTTTAGACACGCACCGCGCCAGCATTACCCAATTGCTTAAAGGCGTGGAATACCAAATCCCCTTAGCGGAATTGCGGCAAGGTATGGACAAGACTCCCGAGTTCCCTACCCTCTTGGTGATGGAACATTTGCCGGGGGTAGAATGGAGCGTAGATTGCGCGGGACAACACGGGGAATTGCTGTGCGCTGTGCAACGCCAAAAACAACCTTTAGCCGGACACGGGCAAATTATTGACAACAATGCCGAGATCCAAGGCATGGTCGAACGGCTAACCGCTCATTACCGCCTTAACGGTTTGTTTAACATCCAATTTAAGGCAAGTGCATTAGGCCCGCGCCTATTGGAAATCAACCCGCGCCCCTCCGGCGGCTTTGGCATGGCCTGTTTATCAGGCGCAAATTTGGCGCAAATTGCCTTACAAAGCATTAAAGGCGAGACTTTAAAAACACCCCATATCCATTATGGCTTAAGGGTGAGCGAGGTGAATACGGCTGTGGTGTTGTCCGCCTAGCCCTAGCCCGTGAATAAACAAAGCTTCTGCGGCAACCGCATTAAAAACACACTAGACCCCATGAAAAAATACCTGTTACTGCTTTGCCTCAGTTGCAATTGCCTTGCCGCCGAACCCTCCCCCGAACGCCAAACCCGCTTACGCGAGTTGCTAAAAAATGATTGTGGCGCCTGCCACGGCCTTAGCCTACAAGGCGGCATGGGCCCGGCCTTATTGCCAGAGACCTTAGCCGGAAAACCCGATAACTACTTAGTGGCGACTATCCTTAACGGACGCAAAAACACGGCAATGCCGCCGTGGCAACCGTTTATGGATAAAGAGGAAGCGTTGTGGTTGGTGGGGGTGTTACGGAAGGCTAAGCGTTAATGTAAAAACCCCACACTTTTTTAACTGCGCCTAGTCGCTTAATTACTGACAAATTTAAGAAAATGAAGCCGCGTAGAAATTACGTTGCCTAGGCCAACCTTACCGTGGACGGCATTGTGGCGCATAGATTCAGCACGATGATTGCCACTCTGCGGGATTTTTCCGGCTAAAAACCCATTGCGGCAAAAGATGCTGAGATTGCGGGCAAAAAAAAGCCCGTCATTAAGAAATGACGGGCTTTTATTTTATGGCGTCCCCAAGGGGGTTCGAACCCCTGTTACCGCCGTGAAAGGGCAGTGTCCTAGGCCGCTAGACGATGGGGACTAAAACAGGTTTAGTCTGGCCTAAATCTTAGTGCATAAAGCAAAAAGTTTAAAACGCGTGCTATTGTTATGTGACGCTTATGGCGTCCCCAAGGGGGTTCGAACCCCTGTTACCGCCGTGAAAGGGCAGTGTCCTAGGCCGCTAGACGATGGGGACTTAGCGTTTAATGCTTAACTTTGGTGGAGTCAAGCGGAATCGAACCGCCGACCTCTTGCATGCCATGCAAGCGCTCTACCAATTGAGCTATGACCCCTTGAGTTAAGAACGGGCATTATACAGGTAATTTTAATAATGTCCAAGTTAATTTAAGGTTTTGATAAATGCTATCGCCTTGATGATCCTGGCCAAGGTTTTTTCTTTACCGACCAAGGTTAAAGTAACATCAATTGCAGGTGATACAGCCGATCCACACACCGCCACGCGTAATGGCTGGGCGATTTTGCCCATATTCACGCCCAAGTCTGCCGCCAATTCCACGATAACATCATGGATGTTTTTGCTGTGCCATTCGCCGACTAAGGCGAAAGCATCGTGTAATGCCGCCAACACTTGGGCGGCCTCGGCATTAAAGTTCTTTTTGACGGCTTTTTCGTCGTAGCTGGTAAATTCCTGATAGAAGTAAACACTGGCTGCCGCCATATCCACCAAGGTTTTGCTGCGTTCGCGCTGCGCCAATACCACGTCCACCAAGGCAGGGCCGTCAGCCGGATCGATGCCCAATTGCCCGATATGCCAGCTTAAATGCCGCGCAACATGGGCGGGATCGCCGTTCATGATGTAGTGGTGGTTTAACCATAACAGTTTTTCCATGTTGAACGTGGATGCCGATACGTTGACATCGTCGAGTTCAAACAATTTGACCATTTCATCTAAGCTAAAAATTTCTTGGTCGCCATGTGACCAGCCCAAGCGCACTAAATAATTGAGCAGGGCTTCGGGCAAATAGCCGTCATCACGAAATTGCATTACGCTGACCGCGCCATGCCGTTTGGACAAACGTGCGCCATCTGCGCCCAAAATCATCGGCAAATGGGCGTAATGCGGTAGGTTTGCGCCTAGGGCTTTTAAGATGTTCATTTGTCTGGGCGTGTTATTGATATGGTCATCGCCACGAATGACGTGGGTGATGTTCATATCCATATCATCCACGACAACCGTGAGGTTGTAGGTGGGTGTGCCGTCGCCTCGGGCAATAATTAGGTCGTCCAGCTCTTTGTTGCCGACCACAATAGTACCTTTGACCAAATCGTTAATCGTGACTGCGCCATCTTGGGGGTTTTTAAAGCGCACGACGGCCTCGCGGTCGCCGGGAGCCTCATGCAAATCACGGCATTTGCCGTTATAGCGCGGCTTTTCTTTGTTCGCCATTTGCTCGGTACGCAATTGCTCCAACTCGTCTTTGCTGCAATAGCAATAATACGCATCGCCTTGATCTATGAGTTGCTGGATGATGGCTTTGTAGCGGTCAAAGTGCTGGGTTTGGTAAAACGGCCCGAGATCGTAATCCAGCCCTAGCCACGCCATGCCTTCCAAAATGGCGTTTACGGACTCTTGGGTGGAGCGTTCCAAGTCGGTGTCTTCTATGCGTAAAATAAATTGGCCGCCGTGCTTGCGTGCATAGAGCCATGAAAACAAGGCTGTGCGCGCACCGCCGACATGCAGATAGCCCGTAGGGCTAGGGGCAAAACGTGTAGTGATAGTCATGGGGGTTATTGAGTTAAGAGTAATCGTTTAGCGTATTCGCGGGGGATTTGTTTGGAGGCACTCAGGCGCATGGCTTGGTAATTAAACGCCACACCGCCCTTAGCCGCCGCATTTTTGCCTAAAATGGCCTGGGCTGTGCTGTGTCCGTGGGCTGCTGCTTGTTCGTACCAGTGCGTGGCTTGCGGCATATCATTTTTAACCCCGACACCGCTGTCATAAAGGGCCGCGACGATAATTTCCGCATCTGCATAGCCTTGTCGGGCGGCTTTTAGAAACCACTCTGCGGCCTGTTGCTCATTTTTTTCAACGCCGCTGCCCAGCAAATACATTGCGCCTAGTTGGGCTTGCGCTTTGGCATCGCCTTGTTCGGCAGCGTGTGTAACCGCAGTGGCTGCGGCAGGTTCTTGGGCGTAGGCTAGGGTTTGGGTGGCGAACACAGCCGCAACAACCAGCACTTTTGATAATTTAAACATGATATTCCTAGGGTGATGGCGATTAGCCGATGTGCGTCAAACCGCCCATATAAGGCACTAATGCGTCGGGGATACGGATGCGGCCTTGCGCGTCCTGATAGTTTTCCATGACCGCAATCAGGGTACGTCCTGCCGCCAAACCCGAACCGTTTAAGGTATGCAGCAGTTCGGGCTTGCCAGTTTCTGGATTGCGCCAACGCGCCTGTAAACGCCGCGCCTGAAAATCTTTAAAGTTGCTGCAAGATGAGATTTCCCGATACGCGGCTTGGCCTGGCAACCACACTTCCAAATCGTAGGTTTTTGCCGAAGAAAACCCAGTATCGCCCGCGCACAACAACATTTTGCGGTACGGTAGCTGCAATTTTTTTAGGATGGCTTCGGCATGGGCGGTTAAGGCTTCATGCGCCGCCGCCGAGTCTTCGGGTTTGACGATTTGCACCAACTCCACTTTTTCAAATTGGTGCTGGCGGATCATGCCGCGCACATCGCGCCCATAAGCCCCCGCCTCGCTACGGAAACAAGGGCTGTGGCAGACATATTTAAGCGGCAAGTCTTTAGCATCAACAATGGTATCCCTCACAATATTGGTGACAGGCACTTCGGCAGTGGGGATCAAATACAGGGCGGGGTTGTCGTGGGCCTTAAACAAATCGGCCTCAAATTTGGGCAACTGGCCTGTACCGCGCAGGCTGTCGGCATTCGCCAAATAAGGCACATAGGTTTCGCTATAGCCATGTTCTTCGGTGTGCGTGTCCAGCATCAGCTGGATAATCGCCCGTTGCAAACGTGCCAAGGGGCCGGTCAGGACCACAAAACGGCTGCTGGCAATTTTGACGCCCAGCTCAAAATCGATGCCCTTTAATAGTGCGCCCAAATCCACATGGTCTTTGGCGACAAAATCAAACTCGGGCAGATCGCCCCAGCGGCTGATTTCTAGGTTAAACTCTTCTGATTTGCCATCGGGTACTGACGCGTCCAGCACATTGGGAACGCTCTCCATGAGCGTTTCCAATTGCACTTGGATTTCCGCCAAGCTGGCTTCTGCCGCTTTGAGCGCATCGCCTAAATGCTGCACTTGATCCAGCAAAGGCTGCACATCTTCGCCTTTGGCTTTGGCTATGCCTATGGCCTTAGAGCGGCTGTTGCGCTCGTTTTGCAAGTCTTGGGTTTTAACCTGCACATCTTTACGTTGGGCTTCCAGCGCAAGATAGGCTGTTGAATCAAAAGCAAAAGCACGTCTTTGGAGTTGTTGGGTGACAAAATCAAGTTCAGTCCTAAATAAACGCGGGTCTAGCATAATGGCGGTATACCTTAATATGTTGTAGGGTGGAGTTGACACGCAAGATGCAAAGTTTGTCACTTAGCATCCTGATTTTAGCGTGTCTTTAGCCATAAAATGGCAAAAGGCGACTTGCCGGCAAAAAATTTATGGCTTTAAGTGTACTTTAGCCGATGCTTTTAAGGCCAAGGTTTAAAGTTTGGTGCATTAGGCCATTTTCAAGCAAGCCCCCTTGGCACTTTGAGCAATTAGGCACAAACTCTTCATAATACACGAGGTTACAAATAGGACAAACAGCAAATTACAGCAGATTTTAGCACTAAGGCCTATGAATGCTAACGAGTGGCGGCGCTATGCACTGGGCCAGATTGATTTTGCGCACAAATTTGGGTCAAAGTGATGAATGCAATATCCAATCTGGGTCATAGCCACTGTGACAAATTACCCAAGAAATTTCTTTAAGAAAGTCCTATACTTAAATTAACAGCATTTGTTAATATTACATGCCAGCAAGGGTTTAGTGGTGGAACTACTCTGAGTCTCGTTTACTAAACCAGTTTTTTATATCATGAGGACACTACAATGAACACAAAACTTATCTCTAACTTGGCAATAACAGGCGTGCTTGCACTTGCCGCTAACTCAGCTTTTGCTGATTGCAAAAGTTTACCTAGCTATGCAGACCTGAAGACTGCTTTACAAGCCGCTAAAGGCCAAGAAAACGGCGGGTTTGGCTTTAACATGTGGGGTACGATTGTGGATAGGGACGGCATTGTTTGCGCCGTAGCGTTTACCGGTTCCGACCGTGCTGCACAATGGCCAGGCAGCCGCGTTATTTCTGCACAAAAAGCCAACACAGCAAACTCTTTTAGCTTACCTACATTGGCTTTATCTACCGCTAACCTCTACAGCGCAACACAGGCTGGCGGCACTCTTTTTG
>JABFST010000471.1 GCA_013140465.1 Methylococcaceae bacterium | reverse complement strand
GGTCTAGGGGTTCGTTGCCCTTAACGGTTTGCGGGATTAAAAACGCCAAGGCGATGGCTTTGTGTGTGGTGGTGGCTTCGGTGAGGTAGATTTTATAAAACGCATCGGGAATTTCTACTGTCCATGCCGACGATAAGCGTTCGGTCTTGCCCTTAAACACGGGGCCGGTCAGTACCCAGACTTTGCCTAAGTTTTTAGCAAAATAAGTCGCTTCCACTTCTTCCAAACGCTGCCAAACGCGCTGGTTAAGCTTGGGCTTTTGGGGGCTAATATTGGTCATCAAAAAGCTGTCTTGCTGGCCTTGTTTGCCGTACAGATGGCTGATGGCAAAATTGGGGGCCAAATGTCCGCGATCGTAACCGCTGTTTTGGTAGCTCTCGTGGCTAATCGGGTTTAGGCTGCGCCAATCGGCGGTAAAGTGGCTAGGACGGGGTAACGCCGGGGTGTTGCTGGGGATAGGGCTAAGCGCGTATTCCACCCACAGGGGATTACCGCGCAAGTCTGAATAACCCAAGATAAAGCCGTGGTTGCGCAAGGTACGGAACCAAGTGTCGGGGTTTTTGGCGTTGCTGGCTTTGGGTTCGCCTTGGTACAGCAAGGCGGGACGCGCTATCTTGAGTTCATAGGTATAAGCACCCGCGCCTAGGGCAATCAAGGTCAGCATGATGCCGGGCTGGCGGTAAGCCAAGCGCAATACAAACCACAGGACGGTAAGCCCAGTGATACGTTTGGACTTTTTCTTATACGCCATCAGTGCCGCAACTACCGTCGCGCCATGCTGTTGGGCGCATCTTGGCTAGTCTTGACGGCAACACCCGTGAATAAAATGCCGCTGGCAAGCAGGGCAAAAACCACTATGGCAATGCCCGTGCCTAAAATAAGCGCCAATTGCCTAACCCAAGCGGGCAGTTTCATTGCGTATTGCTCATGCTATAGACAACATATTGTCCAAGGCCAGTTTAGCCAATCGGGATTGCTCGGTTGGCACGGAGATTTGGTTGATGACATGACCCGCTGCCAAGTTTTCCATAATCCAGGCCAAGTGTTGCGGATCAGTCCTAAACATCGTCGAGCACATGCACAAGGTGGGGGACATGAAATGCACGTTTTTACCGTCGGCTTTGCATTCTTCGTGTAAGCGGTTGACCAAGTTGAGTTCGGTGGCGACTAGCCAGCGGGTGTTGGCCTCGGCGGCGCGGACAATTTTCAGGATGGTTTCGGTAGAACCGACGTAATCGGCTTTTTCGCAGACTTCAAAACACGCTTCGGGATGGGCGATCACTTGGGTTTCGGGATAGCGCGCCAAGAAGTTGTCGATTTGTTCGGGCTTAAACGCTTGGTGTACCGAACAATAGCCGTTCCACAAGATGATTTTGGCGTTTTGGATTTGTTCAACAGTTAGCCCGCCTTGGGGTTTGGTGAAATCCCACAGCACCATTTCCTCTAACGGTATGCCCATGCGGTAGCCGGTATTGCGGCCCAAATGTTGGTCAGGAAAAAACAGCACTTTAGGGCGTTTGGCAAAACTCCACTCCAAGATTTTTTGCGCATTGGACGAGGTGCAAACGTTGCCGTCATGCTCGCCGCAAAAAGCTTTCAGGTCGGCGGCGGAATTGATGTAGGTGACGGGGGTCACGTCGTTGTTTACGTCAATGATCTCCGCCAATTCTTGCCAGCATTTTTGCACTTTAAGTAAGTTCGCCATGTCCGCCATCGAACAGCCCGCGGCCAAATCCGGCAAAATGGCGATTTGTTCGGGGCGCGACAACACGTCGGCGACTTCGGCCATAAAATGCACACCGCAAAACACGATGTATTCGGCTTCGGATTGCGCGGCATCGCGCGACAGTTTTAACGAATCGCCCGTAAAGTCGGCATGTTTGAACACTTCATCACGTTGGTAATGATGCCCCAAAATCACGCACCGTTTACCGAGTTTAGCTTTAGCCGCGCTAATGCGGGCATCGCATTCTTCGTCGTCAAGTAAGGCGTAGTCTTGGATGGGAAAGGGGGTATTAGTCATGATAGTGGGCTCAAAGTAAAGTATCTAAAACTATTGAAGGATAATGCAGCTTTAAAAGCGCAATAAAATATTTCACTTGGTGATGCGCGTCCCGCACAACTTGCCTTATTTTAATAAGGGCCTAAAAACTTATCACCATTAAAATGTATCAAATGGTCTGGATTATCGGCTATCCATACCTCAGTTTCCCAAGCAATATCGGTAATCCACTTTTTAAACTCTATTCTGTTTAAAAAAGCGGTGACATAAACAATATCAGCCGTGCAGCTCTCAGTTAGTTTTTTTAATTCTAACAATCTAGCTTCATTAATTGCACCACTACTGTGAACCGCTTCAATTAAATAAAGCCAGTTATTGTGTGCATGATAGGCAATAATGTCGGGTAATTTATCGTGTGATAACTCAAAAAAATTGAGTAATTTTAATTGTGCTTCATCAACATAAAGTAATTTATTCGCTGTATCACCCAAGTATAAGACTTGCGAGCCTTTACCATATCGCGGTAGAAATTCTTCAATAATACATTTTTGTAATATATTATGAGAACCAGATGATAACTCGAAATTTTCACCTGTAGAAAAAGTCACAGGTATTTTTTCAATATCGCGTTCTCTGGCAAGTTGATTTTTTAACGACACTTTGCCTGTTAAATAATGGTCTAGCGCGTTATGCCAATGAGGTGACTGATACTGCTTTATTAATGCCATAAAATCGCTTTCTAAACTATAACCTCGGGTAGGGTCATTCGTTGCGGCGTTCATGTTTTCGGCACTATTTACAATTAAGCCCGCTAACACTAATAATTTTAAATCCTTACGGCGAACCTCATCATAAGAACCACTGGAGATATTTTCTTCTAAGTAGGTATTATGAAAATTAATAATATCTCTGGTTTTTAAGTTTTGTTTACCAGTAGCTTGTGTCCATTCGCTGGTTACATTTGCAACGGCTAAGAAAGCCATTGCCATACGTTCTAAATTGCGTTCTGTTTTGTTAGCAATTGGAATGCCCACAGACTCTAAAATGTCAATTGCCTCATTAATTAATTTTATAGTATTTACCGATTTTTTGCTTTTATTTAAAAATCGCATAATAAGCTCATTTGTCTAGTCGGCATTTTCTTTTGCGGCTTATTAAATACATGCTTGTGTTCACCACTCATTAAACAATTTTTTACTGATTCGGCAAGCTGCAAAGCTAATAACGGTGGTACAGCATTACCTATTTGATAAAACTGTTGGGTTTCTGAACCCATAAATTCAAACCAATCGGGAAAGCTTTGTAATCGTGCTGCTTCTCTAACTGAAATACGTCTACGCCTACCATCGGCTAATTTAACGCGTTGCATATCACCTGTAGAACCCGCAATATTACGGCAGGTTAATGTTCTGGCGGGTTTATGTAAATATAAATCTCTTGGGTTAATACAATGCGAAGCTTTTTCATATTTGGCAATATAAGTATCCATTGAGGAGGTTAATATTTTGCTTTCGTCATGGATAGTATCAATTAAATCACCTATGGCCTCTTGTACCGTCACTTTAGATAATCCTAATTTTGGAAAATTAAAATTATTACGATGCCCAATAACAAATAAGCGTTCTCTATTCTGTGGAATACCATAATGCACTGCATTCAATAATTGATAACTTATTGTGTAACCCGTAGCAGATAAATCATCTAAGATTTTTTCAAAATAAGCTTTATTTGAATAAAGCATTCCACGCACATTTTCAAATAACCACAACTTGGGTTTCAACTCTTGTATAGCTTTAATAAATACCGGAAAGCCATTTCTTTCATCACTGATGCCTTTTTGCTGCCCTCCCACACTGAAAGGCTGACAAGGTGGACCGCCAACAATAATGTCAATAGCGTGTTGATAACAAGTGTCTACGGTTAATTTTTGGGCAATACAATGTCCCTGTAGATTTTTGTTATAAGTATCAACAGCCGCTTGTTCCATTTCATAGGCTATCGTTTCAAAACCAGCTGCTTCAAAACCTAATGACAAACCACCACAGCCAGCAAATAAATCTAATACCTTATAAGTACCGTTTATTTTAGGATGAAGCTGTTCATTTATTGTTTGAATATAGTGATTCATAGAGATTATGTTTTTATACCCGTGTTAATTCGGCATTATTGGTATTGTTGCCAAATTGCTTCTGGAGTTTTGTGTAAAAAATCACTAATCAAATATGCCGATTATGCCAATAAAACAGTAACCTTTTTATCAGCTTCAAGGCTGATGTCAAAATCAAAACCAACACCGAGTTGCGCTGTCTTATATGAGGTAATCATGATGATGCCATCGTGGTCATGCTCCAGCGTTTTTGGGTAACGCTGGAGCGTGGGGGACGCTAATAATCCAACTTAAGCTTTATCTTTCCCGGCTGGTTTAATCAAGCGGATGCCCAATTCTTTCAGTTGTTCATCAGTCACCACAGCTGGTGCGCTGACTAATGGACAGGCAGCGGATTGGGTTTTTGGGAAGGCGATAACATCGCGGATGGATGTTGATCCGGTCATCAGCATGACCAAACGATCCAAACCAAACGCCAAACCACCGTGCGGTGGCGCGCCGTATTTTAAGGCATCTAACAAGAAGCCGAATTTTTCGCGGGCTTCGTCTTCGCCGATGCCTAAAATTTCAAACACGGTTTGCTGCATGGAGGTGCGGTTGATACGGATAGAGCCACCGCCGACTTCGGTGCCGTTTAGCACTAAGTCGTAAGCGCGTGACAAGGCCGCACCGGGGTTAGCCACCAAGTCTTCGACGGAACAGCTAGGGGCGGTAAACGGATGGTGGATGGCGTTGAAGCGTCCGGCTTTTTCGTCCCAATCAAACATGGGGAAATCGACTACCCACACGGGTTTCCATTCACCTTGCAATAAGTTGAGGTCATGGCCCAGTTTAACGCGCAACGCGCCGATGGCTTCGTTGACGATGCTGGCTTTGTCGGCGCCGAAGAAAATCAAGTCGCCGCTTTGTGCGCCGGCTTTTGCCAAGACGCTGGCCCAGACTTCGGCCGGGGCGAATTTGACGATAGGTGATTGCAAGCAGTCGATACCTGCGGCTAAATCGT
>JABFST010000251.1 GCA_013140465.1 Methylococcaceae bacterium | reverse complement strand
TGCGGTAGATTTTTTCTTTGGTGTCGCGCCCTTTTTGGTGGCCTATCACCATGACCGGATGGCCTTCCAAACGCGCCAAACCGCACACGATGGCGGGATCGTCGGCATAAGCGCGGTCGCCGTGCAACTCATGGAAATCCGAAAAAATATGCTCCACATAATCCAGCGTGTAAGGTCTGCCGGGGTGGCGCGAAAGTTGGGAAATTTGCCAGTCTGACAAATTGCTAAAAATGGATTCGGTCAGGGCTTGACTTCTGTCCTCAAGCTGTTTCAGCGCATCGGAAATATTGATTTTATTATCAAACTCCACATTGCGGAGTTCTTTTATTTTCGCTTCTAATTCGGCGATGGGTTGTTCGAAATCGAGAAATTTTAAGTCCATGTAGAGGTAATCTAAGCTGTGCGGAAAACGTTAGATTTTATAGAAATTTGGCAAATTATTCTAAATAAATTCGGCATTTAATCTTCATCGCCCCAGCGTGGCATTTTTATAGTACACTTTCGCACCCGCTAGGGCTGCGGCTATTGCCACGCAAGCCTTGAAACTTCCTACTTGACCCGCCTTCTTGCCACCACTATGCACACAATTACCAAAGAAGTTTATTTTTGTTACGGACATCGCTTAATGAACCATGCGGGCAAATGCCGCCACTTGCATGGGCATAGCGTCAAGGCCGCAATTTCTGTCCGGCAAGAGCAACTCAACGATCAGGGCATGGTCTGCGATTTTGCCGACATTAGGGAAACTGTAGAAACTTTTATTGATGCGTGTTTGGACCATAATTTTCTGCTGCACAAAGACGACCCGATTATTCCTATGCTGATCGCCAACAACGAGCGTTTTTTGGCCTTGGACGAACACCCGACCGCCGAAGTGCTGAGCAAAATGATTTACCAACACCTAAAGCAAGCTGGTTTTAACGTCGCGCAAGTGGTGTTGTGGGAAACCGCCAGCGCTTATGCGTGTTATCAAGAAGATTAAGCCGATGAGCTTTGTCAATCCCATCAACAAATCGTTTTGCTTGGAACAGCTGTGCGCATCCAACTACCAAAAACTATTGGTGCTAGTGCCCGATTTGTTGGCCTTAACCAACACCGCCACGGGATGTGCCGCGCATGACAGCCCCTTGCGCATCGCCGTGTTGGAGCAGTCGGCCTATACCATGACGGTGGAACTCAACCACTGTTTTCGCAAAAATTTGGAAGAAATTTGCGAACCCGCGCTAAAAATACGCATTTATCGTGATGCCAAACTTGCCGAAGTGCTGAGCGACCACGCCCGCGCCAGTGTTGCCGACGTGTTTAAAGATGCCAGCAACAGCCGTGACATCATGAATTACAAATGGCGGCTAAATTATTTTCTGCAAAAATGGTTAGACCATTGCCTCAAAAAAGATTACCAGTTTAACGCTGACCATTACCTGTCATCGCCAACGCCACCGCTTCGGCAACCTTAATCCCATCCACCCCTGCCGATAATATGCCACCCGCATAACCCGCGCCTTCACCCGCCGGATACAAACCAACGGTATTGATGCTTTGCAGCTGCGCGTTGCGCTTAATCCGTATCGGTGACGAGGTGCGCGTTTCCACGCCTGTCAACACCGCATCTGCCATCGCAAAGCCTTTGATTTTTTTATCGAACGCGGGCAAGGCTTCGCGTATCGCAGCAATCGCATAATCCGGCAGCGCGGTGCTTAAATCGCCCAAATGTACGCCGGGTGTATACGATGGCAATACCTCGCCGAACGCGGTGGAGGCTGTTCCGGCCAGAAAATCGCCGACCAATTGCCCGGGGGCCTGATAATTTTCGCCGCCCAGCACAAACGCGCGTGCCTCCAACTGCCGCTGCAAGGCAATACCCGCCAACGGGTGACCCGGATAATCGTCTGGGCTGATGCCCACGACAATACCGCTATTGGCGTTACGTTCATTCCGCGAATATTGGCTCATACCATTGGTGACCACATGCCCGACTTCTGAGGTGGCAGCCACCACCGTGCCGCCCGGACACATGCAAAAACTATATACCGAACGCCCATTGCGGCAATGATGCACCAGCTTATAATCCGCCGCGCCTAACAACGGGTGTCCGGCAGCTTTGCCAAAACGGCAGTGGTCGATTAAAGATTGCGGGTGTTCTATCCTAAAACCGATAGAAAATGGCTTGGCTTCTATATAAACGCCGTTGTCGTATAGCATCTGAAAGGTATCACGCGCACTATGCCCGACCGCCAACACCACATGGCGGCTGGCGATGGTGTCGCCGCCCGCCAACACCACACCTTGCACTTGGCCTTGTTCGATCAGCACTTGCTCGACGCGGTTTTGAAAGCGTATTTCCCCGCCTAAAGATTCAATGGTCGCGCGGATTTGTTCAACCATGCTGACCAGCTTAAATGTGCCGATATGCGGCTTGCTGACATGTAATATCTCTTCCGGCGCACCCGCTTTGACGAACTCGGTCAGCACTTTGCGCCCGTAATGGTGGGGGTCTTTGATTTGGGTATACAGTTTGCCGTCCGAAAACGTGCCCGCGCCGCCTTCGCCAAACTGCACATTCGATTCGGGGTTGAACACGCTTTTGCGCCATAGCCCAAAAGTGTCTTTGGTGCGTTCGCGCACTTCCTTACCGCGCTCCAAAATAATCGGCCGAAAACCCATTTGTGCCAGTATCAAACCCGCAAACAAGCCGCACGGCCCAGTGCCTATCACGACAGGCCGCTCAGCCAACTCTTTAGGTGCAGTCGTGACATAACGGTAAGTGGTGTCGGGCGTTACCGAGATATGCGGATCATCGGCAAAACGCGCCAATACCGCCGCCTCGTCGGCAACTGCAACATCGAGGGTATACACCAACAAAATGGCATCGCGTTTACGCGCATCATGGCCTTGCCTAAACACAGTATAAGTTGCCAACGCTTCGGCGCTGATGCCTAGCCGCTGGATAATCGCGGCTTTAAGTGCGGTTTCGGTATGGTCTAGCGGTAATTTAAGTTCGGTGATTCGTAACATGGGCATTCCGGCAGCGGGTTTAACGCGTCATCAACAAGAAAAAAGCGGTTATTTTACCGTAATAGGCATATTGTTGTTGGGAACTGTCGCGCTAAAAACGTAGGGCTGCACCCATAAAGCTTCGGCGCAGCAATGGGCATCGTGGTTTGCTGGCGCGACTTGTTTGAACAGGAAGTGAAATCGCCCCGAACGCAATACTTGCAAAACCCAGCAATTCCGTCTATTTTTTATACACTTGGTATTTAACGGAAAACTCTTATGAAAAACAAAACTTTAATGTCAGTGTTGTTGCTAAGTTTAGGCAGTTTAGTGATAACGGCTTGTAATCAAGACCAACCCGCCAGCAAAACCAGCTTTGCTGCCGTTAAAAAATACCCGCAAGCCACCACCTTACAAGGGACGGTCAGCAACGCTAAAGGCGCAGTGACCACTGGGACAGTCACCGCAACCGATGACAGCGGCAAATTGATAAGCACGGCAGCCGTGGCGAACAGCCATTACCGTATTGAAATACCCGCCAACACCGTGTTGCCGATCGTGCTGACGTTTGCTTCGGAAACCGACAGCGAAAAACTCAGTGCCGTTGTGATTGATGACACGATTAACCAGTATTTTATTAACCCGTCAACAACAGCTATTACCAAAGCCGCAAAAGCGATGGGCGGTTATACCCGCGCGAATATGATCCGCGCCGCAGAAGAAACCGTACACGTCCCAGATGCCAATAAAACCTCAACAGGCTGGCGCGGTGATCCGACTACGCAGTATGGGGGTTGGCATTAGTGTTCCTAGCTTAACCAGTATTTTATTAACCCCGCAACAACAGCCATTGCCAAAACCGCAAAAGCGATGGGCGGTTATACCCATGTGAAATTGAATTTTCTGGCGGTTTGTATCATGTTAGCTCGCGTGGAGACAGGCGGGAGGACATTTGCTTTTCCGACACAGACCGCGACGCATGGCTGGAAGTGTTTGAAGGCCATAGATTATACTTTTGGCGTTGGCCCGCGCTCAGACGCTATGCGGAAACTGGGCTACTCCCCATCGACAATAAGCCCACCGAAAACTGCATCCAGTTGCCGTCGGCAAGAAAAATTGGCCCTGCGTCAGTTCGGAACGGTTCGCTTGGCCCACTAGCCGCATCGACGAATTGCCGCCCTTGGATCCGGCATTTCTTGAAACCGTTAATCCTAACAAGCGTTGACCATCAATGTGGTTGGGTTGTACGCTTACAAAACGGCGGCTCAATTTCGAGGTCTTTGACAGGAAAAAAAAGGGGCTTATCCTAACCGGATAAGCCCCTTGTTTATGGGTGTTGGGCTAAGGCAGTGCTAGGCCAGTTTGCCGTGACATTGCTTGTATTTTTTGCCCGAGCCGCAAGGGCAAGGATCGTTACGTCCCAGTTTTTGGCCTTCGCGCACAAACGGCTGTTCGCTGGCAGCCGCCGATTCTTCATCAGCAACAGGGGCTTGCGGTTCGTTGTCCAGCACGTCTAAGGCGGGTGCAGAGGCGTGTTCAAAGTGCATTTCCCTAGGGGCTTGCATTTGTTCGTCTATGGCTTGCACGTCTTCTTCTTGGCGCACTTGTACTTTAAACAATATGCTGATCACTTCGTATTTGATGTGGTCTAGCAAGCTGGTGAACATTTCAAAGGCTTCGCGCTTGTATTCTTGCTTGGGGTCTTTTTGTGCGTAGCCCCTAAAATGTATGCCTTGACGTAAGTAATCCATCGCCGCCAAATGTTCTTTCCAACTGGTGTCCAGTACCTGCAACATGACGGATTTTTCAAAATGCTGCAAGACGTCTTTGGTGATTTTGTGTTCTTTGTCTTTGTGGTTTTGTTCAAGGATTTCAACTATACGTTTGCGTAAGCCCAATTCTTGAAGTTTGTTGTCGTCATTGAGCATTTGTTGCACAGGAATTTCAACATTAAATTCTTGGCGCAGATGCTCTTCCAAGCCACTGATGTCCCATTGCTCAACCATTGTTTTGGCAGGGATGTACTGGGTGATGACGTTATTGACCACATCTGCGCGGATGGCGGAAATGATCTCGGAGATGTCGTTGGCAGCCATGAGTTCATTGCGTTGCGCATAGATAACTTTGCGCTGGTCGTTAGCC
>JABFST010000228.1 GCA_013140465.1 Methylococcaceae bacterium | reverse complement strand
TAACTATTCAGAGCGACTTCTAATAAGTCAAATTTACCGTAGGCTGAGCGGAGTCGAAGCCGGTTTGTTCGCTTCGACTCCGCTCAGCGAACGGCTGTTCCGCTCAGCGAACGGCTGTTCCGCTCAGGGAACGGCTGTTGTGCGCCGGATGCTGAATAGTTACCTTGCTTTTTTTGAGCGATTGATTTTAAAGTTTTGTGGGAGAGGCATTAGCCTTATCGTTGGG
Organism: Methylococcaceae bacterium; assembly: GCA_013140465.1. Classification (GTDB taxonomy): domain Bacteria; phylum Pseudomonadota; class Gammaproteobacteria; order Methylococcales; family Methylomonadaceae; genus Methylobacter_C. The sequence goes on along the minus strand of JABFST010000228.1, from coordinate 4,911 downwards.
CTAATGCCTCTCCTGCATGAATCTTTCACCGCTACGTTGGCAGGTGTGGTTAGTTTGGTGCGGCGGGTTGGGCTTAAATGCCCGCAAAAAATCCTGCGGCTTCTATGCCTGTAATCGCGCAACGTTCGTCTTGGTCGGAGACGTCGCCGCTAATGCCGACGGCGCCAATGAGGTTGTTGTCGGCATCCCGAATTAAAACGCCGCCGGGGACAGGCATGATTTTGCCGTCCGCCACGTCGATCAGGGCGTTCATAAAGTCAGGGCGTTGCAGGGCTACGGCGGCTAAGCTGCGTGATGATACACCCATGTTGACGGCGCCCCAGGCTTTGGCGGTGGCGATTTGCTGCCGAATCATGCTCGCGCCGTCTTCGCGTTGCAATGCCTTAACATGTCCTGCGGCATCCAGCACCACGACGGTCAGCGGGGCGAGGTTGAGTTCGCGTGCCACATGGACTGCCGTGTTGATTATCAGGTTGGCTTGTTTTAAGGTTAATGCGGTCATCGGTCAGTCTCGTTTAGTTTAAGTAAGGGTAAAAGATAAGGCTCAACTTTGTGGGCCAGTAAGGGTTGGGCTAGGGCATTAGGATGCAGTCCGTCAGCTTGCATTAAGTTTTTGTCGAGGGCAACTTCTTCCAGTAAAAACGGGACTAAGGGAATGTCCAGCTCTTTAGCCAGTTGCGGATACACGTTGTAAAACAGGTCTATATAGCGTTTGCCATAATTGGGGGGGATTTTCATGCCCAACAATAAGACTTTCGCGCCGATTTTTTGGCTGCGCCGGATAATTTCGGCCAGATTGGCCTTCATTTGCGTGGGCGATAAGCCGCGCAAGCCATCGTTGGCCCCGAGTTCCAGCAGCACGATTGCGGGTTGGTCGCGGGCTAAGATGGCATCTATACGCGCTAGTCCGCCGGCACTGGTGTCGCCGCTGATGCTGGCGTTGCTGATGCGGTGTGGGTGTTTGCTTGCCAGCAGTTTTTTCTGGAGTAAAGTAACCCAAGCGTCTTTTACATCTAGGCCATAACCGGCACTGATGCTGTCGCCCAGTACGACGATGACGGGTTCTGCCATCGTAGACAGGGACATTAATGAAATGATCACGAAAAATATAAATTTAGGCATTATGCAAACTCAAGTCAAACACCCCGAAAACCACGTTATTGCCACAAAAAACTTAGGCAAATCAGTAGAAACATCTGAAGGAAAACTGCATATCTTGTCATCGATAGATTTGATAATCAAATCCGGTGAAAGTATTGCGATTATTGGTGAGTCCGGCTCAGGCAAATCGACCTTAATCAGTTTGTTGGCGGGCTTGGATACGCCCAGTTCTGGCACGATTGCGATTAATGGCAAGGCGATTACGGCGATGGATGAGGACGGCAGGGCGGCTATGCGCAATGAGCTGATTGGCTTTGTGTTCCAGTCTTTTCAGCTGTTGCCGGGGCTGACGGCGGTGGAAAATGTGATGTTGCCTTTGGAGTTGCGCGGCGATAAGGATGCTAAGGCCAAAGCGGTGGCGTTGTTGGGGCGTGTGGGTTTGGCGCAGCGGCTAACGCACACGCCTAAGCAGTTGTCGGGCGGTGAGCAGCAGCGTGTGGCGTTGGCGCGGGCATTTGTGGCACAGCCCGCGATTTTGTTTGCGGACGAGCCTACGGGCAATTTGGACAGCAAGACGGGCGCGAAAATTACCGATTTGTTGTTTGAGCTAAACCTTGAACATCATACGACCTTAATTTTAGTCACTCACGATGCCAGTTTGGCGGCGCGTTGCCAGCGCACTTTGCAATTGGATGCGGGGCGACTGTTATGAGCCGTTTTAATTTGGCCTTGCGCTTGTTGTGGCGTGATAGCCGTTCGGGGGAACTGACGATTTTGCTGGCGGCTTTAATTATCGCGGTCACTAGTTCGACGGCGATTGCGTTGTTTTCAGACCGTTTGCAGCGCACGATGAACGAACAAACCGCCGAGTTTTTGGCGGCGGATTTGGTGGTTGCCAGTCCTAGGCCCGTGCCTACCGAGTGGTTGGCGAAAGCGATGGAATTGCAGTTGGCATCCGCGCGTACAGTAGAATTTTCTAGTGTGTTAATTGAGCATGACGAAATGTTGCTCGCCAGTGTTAAAGCGGTTAGCAGCGGTTATCCGTTGCGCGGACATTTAAAAACAGTGACGACTGATTTCGCCCAAGAAACGGTCAGTTATCAGGGGCCGGACGCAGGGACGGTGTGGTTGGAAAAACGCATTTTAGCGGCATTAAAGCTGAAGTTGGGCGATACGCTGACGGTGGGTGAAAAAGCCCTGACGATTAGCCGCATCTTGACCTATGAACCCGACAAGCAAGGTGATTTTTTTAGTTTTTCGCCGCGCGTGCTGATCCATGAGGCCGATTTGCAAGCCACGCGTATTGTGCAACCGGGTAGCCATGTCCATTATTTTTTCCAGTTTAAAGGCGATGCGGTGGCTTTGGACACGTTTAAGTCGTGGTTAAAGCCGCGCTTAAACCCCTCGCAACGGGTGTTGGATATCCATGAAGACCGCCCGGAATTAGGTTCAGCCTTAACGCGTGCCGAGCGTTATATGGGCTTGTCGAGCATTATGGTGGTGTTGATTGCAGGGGTGGCGATTGCAATGGCGGCACGCCGTTATAGTGAACGCCATTTTAATGCGACGGCATTGCTGCGTTGTTTGGGCTGTAAACAGCAGGAAATATTGTGGCTTTATGGTAGCCAGTTTTTGGTGTTGGGTTTGGCGGCAAGTGCGTTGGGTTGTGCGTTGGGTTGGCTGGCCCAGGCGGGTTTGTTTTATGTGCTTAGGGATTTGTTACCACCCCATGTTGCTGCCGCGCATATTAGCGCGGTGTGGTTCGGTTTTGTCATTGGTTTGGCGGTGTTGCTGGGGTTTGCGCTGCCGCCGTTATTGCGCCTAAAGCATGTTTCGCCCTTACGCGTGTTGCGCCGCGAGTTGGCTCCTTTGCCTAGCAGTGCGTGGTTGGTGTATGGCTTGGCGATTGCGATTATTGGCGTATTGGTGTGGAACTACACGGATGACCTTAAGCTGACGGGGACGATTTTAGGTGTGGGTTTGCTGGCTTTGTTGGTGTTGGGGGTTTTGGTCTATGCGCTGTTGCAAGTGTTGCGTAGGGCTTTGCCGTCGCTGCGTTTAAGCTGGCGTTTGGGTGTGCAAGGCTTGGTGCGTGACAGCCGCGCCAGTGTCAGCCAAATGTTGGCGTTTAGTCTGACCTTAGTGGCGATGGTGCTGAGTTTTGCGGTGCGCACGGAGTTGGTGGACAATTGGCAGCAGCAGTTGCCTGACAATGCACCTAACCATTTCGTGCTGAATATTGTGCCTGACCAACAAGTGGCTTTTAAGCAAGAACTGCAACAGCAGCACATTGCTGGCAGTGCTTTTTTTCCGGTGGTGCGCGGACGCTTGGTGGAAATTAACCAAACCCCTGTGCAAAAAATTGTCAGCAAAGACAGCCAGGGCGAACGTGCCACCCAACGCGAATTAAGCCTGACGTGGACGCAACAACTGCCTGACGAAAACAAGCTGGTCGCGGGTGCGTGGTGGCAGACAGCGCAAAAGGGTTTGGTATCGGTAGAGCAGAAATTGGCGGAAAACCTGAACATTAAGGTGGGCGACCGCCTCAGGTTTACGGTGGGCAGTGAACAGTTGGAGGCGACGGTAGCCAATATCCGCGCTTTGCGTTGGGATACGATGAAGCCCAATTTTTATATGATTTTTTCACCCGGCACTTTGGATGCCTACCCTAGCACTTTATTGACGAGTTTTTATTTGTCTAAGGATCAAAAAATACTCTTGAACAGTTTGGCAAAACGCTATCCTAGCATTACGATTTTGGAGGTCGATGCCATTTTGCTGCAAATTAAAACTTTGCTGGCACAATTGACGCTTGCGATCAATTATCTGCTCTATTTCGCGTTAATGGCAGGTTTTACGGTATTATTTGCCGCCGTTTATGCGAGTTTGGACAGCCGGATTTATGAGGGTGCGGTGTTGCGCACCTTGGGAGCTAAACGTTCGCTGTTAAATGTTAGCCATATCATTGAGTTTGGCGTTTTGGGCCTTATATCAGGGGTATTGGCGGTGGCGATGTCCGAAGCCATTACTTATGCCCTGTATACGCGGGTCATGAATATGGCTTTCCACCCCAGCTTTTATTTATGGGCGATTGTGCCTGTGATTGGGGCTGTTTTTGTGGGTGCGGTAGGCTGTTGGGGTGTTAGGGATGTGCTGAACAAATCGCCTTTGCGCGTGTTAAGGGATGGGTAAGTTTGTGTCTGCCGTTGGCTACATCGGCGGTTCATGAACACATTGAAAATTGATAAATTGTAACAATCATTCTTGAGGTAATCGATATGAACAAAATAGTAAGCAGTAGCGTGTTAATCGGCAGTATTTTGCTTTCGGCGTGTGCGAGCCAAGGTGGCTGGACACCAACGGTAGATTCTTATAACGATCCGAATGCGTACCGTATCAACCAAGATATGGCTGAGTGCAAGCAGTTGGCGGGTCAAGCCTCAGGTGGCACGGCAACTGAAACGGCGGTGGGCGCGGGTACTGGCGCATTGGTCGGTGCTGCGGGCGGTGCCGTGGTCGGTGCGTTTACCGGCAGTCCGGGCATGGGCGCGGCTATTGGTGCGGCAGCGGGTGGTTTAGGCGGCGGTGCAATGAAGGGTTTTAGTGCCGAAGAAAAATACAAAAATGCCTATAACAACTGCATGAGCGGTCGTGGGCATCGGATCGTCAGGTAGTCTCTAGTGCGCGTTTTGCCTAAGCTTTAGTGGCAAAACGCAATAAAAAGGGGGCTAAGTAATGCGCACTGGCGGTCGTGTAAACCCGTTCGGATGCGTAGATGGTCCAGAGTGTTGTTGTCGGCGTTGTGGCGGT
>JABFST010000318.1 GCA_013140465.1 Methylococcaceae bacterium | reverse complement strand
AAATCCCAAATACCGGGGTTTTGGTTGCCAAAATAGTGGCTATCGCAGTAATGGCATAAGTGCAGGGTTCAGGATCACCCGGGCCGTTGGATAAAAACACGCCATCGGGCTGCATCGCCAACACGGTTTCAGCGGGTGTTTGCGCGGGTACTACAGTAACACGGCAACCCCGGTTGGCAAGCAAACGTAAGATATTGCGCTTAATGCCAAAATCGTACGCCACCACATGCTTGGTCAAATTTTCAGCAGGTTGGTGTCCGTGTTGCAAATCCCAAACGTTTTCTGTCCATTGGTAATTGGCGGTGGTGCTGACTTCTTTGGCTAAATCCAAGCCTTTTAAGCCCGAAAAACCGTCAATAGCCGCTAGCGCAACCGCTACATCACAGGCATCGCCCGCCATAATACAGCCGCGTTGTGCGCCTTTGTCACGCAATAAGCGGGTGAGTTTACGCGTGTCGATGTCCGCGATAGCCACCACGTTATTGTCTTGCAAATACTGTTGTAAGGTTTTTTCTGACCGCCAGTTGCTTGCCAATAACGGCAAGTCGCGGATGACTAAACCGCTGACGAACACGCCCGCAGATTCGTCATCTTCGCTGTTGGTGCCGACATTACCTATGTGCGGATAGGTTAATGTCACAATTTGCCGACAGTAGGAAGGATCGCTGAGGATTTCCTGATAACCTGTCATTGCGGTATTAAACACGACTTCACCGACGGCACAGCCGTCCGCGCCTATCGCTACCCCGTTAAACACCGTACCATCTTCTAATACCAATAATGCAGACTTAGCCAAACACGTCACCTCTAATGTGCAAAACGGGACGGCCTGATGGCCTATCCCGTTATAAAAAATCAAACTGCACCACTATACAAAATTATGCCGTGCGGGTCATTAACAATTTTTACTACACTCAGCCAAATAGCGGCAGTGCCGCTGAAAACCGCCATTTCCTCAAATCGCTTGGCTGATTTGTCTGTATAATTTGGTCATTTCCGTTAAACCTACCACTTTCATCATGACTACCGTTAATTCCGAAAAACTTTCCAGCGCCCGTTTTGCCGAAGCCACCGATGCGTTTGTGGAAGTCTTCACCGCTTCTGTTGATTTTGACCAACGCATGGCGGCACAAGACATCCAAGGCTCTATCGCCCATGCCACGATGCTGGCAAAAGTCGGCATCCTGACCGACACCGAACGCGACGCTATTATTGGCGGCTTAAACCAAGTCCAACAAGAAATCCTCAGTGGCGAGTTTGTCTGGTCGATTAAGCAAGAAGACGTGCACATGAATATTGAAGCACGGCTGACTGAGCTGATTGGCATCGCGGGTAAGAAACTGCATACCGGACGTTCGCGCAACGACCAAGTCGCCACCGACATCCGTTTGTATTTGCGCCACGAAATCAACCAAATCCTTGCCCAGCTCGTGCGTTTGCAAACCGCCATCCTTGATTTGGCGGAACAACACGCCGACACCATTATGCCCGGCTTCACGCATTTGCAAGTCGCCCAACCCATCACGTTTGGCCATCATTTAATGGCTTGGTTTGAAATGCTGGTACGCGATAAAGAACGCCTAGAAGATTGCTGCAAACGCGTCAATATCATGCCCTTAGGCGCAGCCGCCCTAGCAGGTACGAGCTATCCGATAGACCGATTTATGACCGCAGAATTGCTGGGTTTTAGCCGTCCATCGGCAAATTCGCTGGATTCAGTCAGTGACCGTGATTTTGCGATTGAATTTGCCGCCGCCGCCAGCATCATCATGATGCATTTGTCGCGGTTTTCCGAAGAGCTGATTTTATGGTCTAGCGCCCAGTTTGATTTTATCGACATGCCGGATGCGTTTTGCACAGGTTCGTCGATTATGCCGCAAAAGAAAAACCCCGATGTTCCCGAACTGGTACGCGGTAAATCAGGCCGTGTTACCGGGCATTTGGTCGCGTTGCTGATGCTGATGAAAAGCCAGCCCTTGGCCTATAACAAAGACAACCAAGAAGACAAAGAGCCGTTGTTTGACACTGCCGATACGCTTATTAATTGTTTACGCGCGTATGCTGATATGGTGCCGCATATCCGCGCCAAAACTGCCAATATGTATAATTCGGCTAAACGCGGCTTTGCCACCGCCACCGACTTGGCGGATTATTTGGTGCGTAAGGGCATGGCTTTCCGTGATGCCCACGAAGTGGTGGGCTTGGCGGTACGTTTGGGCTTAGAAACCGGACGTGATTTGTCGGACATTCCTTTAGCCGAATTGCACCAGTTTTCGGGGCTGATTACCGAAGAGGTGTTTACTTATTTAACCTTGGAAGGCTCGGTGGCGGCGCGTAAACATATTGGCGGCACGGCGCCGGAAACCGTTAAAAAAGCCATTGCGGTGGCGCGTTTGGCGATGTTGCCGTAGTGGCACGGTGCTGAATGTCGGCTAGCCCACATTCAGCACCCACCGCCTCACATCGGCAAACTCATTTCATAGCGGGCACGCATCAGCAAGCCCAACGCCTCGCTATTTTTAGGATTATGCCGCAACGCCGCTTGTGCGCGTTGGTAACGCTCTTGGGTGGTTTCTTGGTCAGGCTGCTCCACCCATAAACTGTCTTCGGCGGCAATGTCAGCCACATTTAAGTCACGCACTGCGGCTGCGTTGTCCAGCGTATTGGCATCTGCCGCACCGTCAGTTAACGCCGCAGCAATCGGTGTCAAATGCTGTTGCAACAACGGCACGATCATACTCGCGCGTTTATCCCCACGTTTGTAGACACTCGCACTATAAGCCAATTGCAGCTTATCGTCGCTGTACACTGTAGCCGCTGCGCTAGCCGCCAAGGCCCGCAGCTCATCCCCAGAAGCCAAAAAATTGCCCATAAAATTGCTTAATTGGTTCAGCTTGTAACGAAAGCCGCCCCAATAATACAGCTCAAAATCCGAGTTGATTGGCGCAGTCGTGGTCACTTGGGCAAAGCGTTCCGGCGATAAGGGCTTAATGTCTTGCTTAAATCCCATCAGCAACAACTCATTGGTGTTATACCAAAGCTGTGCCTTAGGAAAGACCGCCAAAAATGTGCTTAAAATACTGGCAAACTCTTCCGGGCGCAAAAACGACAGCGGCACAAACTGGCATACCATGCCTTCGGCACTTAATTTGGCCTTGGCCTCTTGATAAAACTGTTCGGTATAAAACACCCCCACGCCTGGGCGATCCAACTGCCCTATTTCCACCGAGATAAAATCATATTGGCTCGCCGTGTGCCGGACATAATTGCGCCCGTCTTCCGCCATAAACGTAACGCGTTTGTCCGCCATCCACGCCGACGGAAAGTGTTTTTTAGTAAAGGCGAACAAACGCGGCTCAATATCCACAATATCCAACTGGCTTATCGGATAATCTAAAAAGCGGCTAGCCGTATTGCCCGCACCCAAACCCACCACCAGCACGCTTTGGGCTTCAGGAAAATGCAGCATTGGAATATGCGCGACCATCACTTGATAATTGCGGCTGGCTACGCCTTGCCATAAACGGTCAATCAGCAACACTTTTTCATCGTTGCGCTGCACCACCGCCAAATTGGAATTATAGCCTTCGGCAAAGTCCAACACCGTCTCCGTTGGGCGCATATAATCCTGCGGTATGCGCACTGGCGCAAATACCCACAAATACCCCAAAACCGCCCCGGCCATGCCTAAGCCGGACCACGCCAGCCACGGTTTAGGCTGACTATAAGTAGTAGGCATCACCCATAATGCCAACAAAGCGGCTGCTAGCGTCCACGCTGTCAGCGCATAAATACTGGCGTCTAAACCCCATTGCGGTAGCAGATAAAACCCTGTCAGCAAAGAACCCAGCACACAGCCCACGATATTAATGCCGCCCATAAACCCGACATGTTTGGCAGCCAAAGCCGCATCATTGCTAGCCAACTGGTTAAGCAAGGGAAAACACGCCCCTGAAATAATGGCTGACGGCATCATTAACAGCACAATATGCCACACGCCAGATTGTTGTAAGTGTTGCCAAAATCCAGCGGGCAAATGGGTCAGCCCGACCAGCACCACACCTGACAAAACCTGTAGGCTGAAAAACCACATCAACAAACCACGCGGATTTGCCCGCTGCTCGGCTAAGCGCGTAAAGCCCAAACCCAAGCCAAAACTGCCTACCGCCATACCCACTAACACTACACTCAGAGTCAGCGCATAAGTGTAAACAGAATGGCGGATAAATAAGGTCAAAAACCGCGCCCACACCAGCTCATAAGCCAATGCCGCCGCGCCTATCATAAAAAACAAAACGCCCACATAGAGAAAACGTTTGTAGTCAGTCGCCACATCCGGCTCAGTCTTAGACGGGGCAGATGAGGACAACCAACACGGTTTGCTATAAGCAGCCCAGCAAAATCCCACACCCGCCAGCACATTCATTGCAGCCAGCACATATAAGGTACGGCGCAAGCCCAACATTGGCAACAGCACAAACCCCGTTACAGCACAGCCACATGCCGCACCTAAGGTATTTGTGCCATACAACACACTCAGCTTAACCGAAATAAGCCGCGTCTCCTGAATAAGCTGGCGGCAAAATAATGGCAAAGTGCCGCCCATTAACACCGTAGGCGGCAACAATAACAGCGAAACTAAGCCCCCACGCAGCAACAGCAACACCATAGGCGACAACTGGCGCTGATATAATTCGCCATACACCGCATCGGCCCATGCAAACAAAGCCGGGCTGCTTAAGGCATTGAGCGCCAGCAAAAACTCCAAGCCCGCACACACCAACAAAGGCCGCCGTATTGCCACACCCAAACGCCCGAACGCCCAACTGCCTATGCTTAAGCCCAAAAAAAACACCGCCAACACGGTAGACAACGCCAGCGCACTTGAGCCAAACACAAACGACGCTTGCCGTATCCACGCCATTTCATAAACCAAACCCGCCGCACCGGACAGAAAAATAAGAAAATATATCAAGAACCTAACCTTTTAGTTGGATGAGTATTGGCGCAAACGGCTATAGTCTAGGCCATTGCTATCAGGATGTTGAAGCTGCCACGCTAGTGTCGTGGTTGGGGCGATGATGCCATATACCGCGCATAACCGCTATTTTACCGCAAAAACCCCGCCATTCCTTGTGCGCATATAGGATAAACCGCGTATCTATAG
>JABFST010000022.1 GCA_013140465.1 Methylococcaceae bacterium | reverse complement strand
GCCAATTGGCAGAAAAATCCCAAGATAATTTCGACCCCAAATACCCCGCAGCCTATTTCAAACCTACCGTCATTTATCCATAGTAGAATGCCGCTAGGCTAGTATTCTAGCCCGCTGTTTAATCTGGGATAGTGGCTATGCTTTTATTCCAGATTAAAACCCGCTCGATGACCCCCCCTTGCTGTTGGCTTAACAGCATTAAGCATGTCCAGTTTCTAGGTAACTATTCAGCATCCGAGGCACAACAGCCGTTCGCTGAGCGAAGTCGAAGCGAACAAACCGGCTTCGACTGCGCTCAGCCTACGGTAAAGACACCGCTCAGCCTACGGTAAAGTCGCTCTGAATAGTTACGTTTCAAGATGCCCCCACTATCGTGGGAAATGGCCTATAGAGACTGTGAAAGAATTAACGTAAGCTTGCTCATCGGAGTGAAAAAACATGTTTTTTCACTAAATAATATAATTAAAACAGAGTCTTACGAGAATAAAAAACACCTTTTTGTGAGTATTTGAAATACTTTCACAGTCTCCTATACCTAGTAACACATTAACTTATACTAGATGCTGACACGGTTGCGCATTTCATTAAGCCGTTTTTTTCACGACATAAAAACACGATGTTTCAGATTCTTCGTGGTGAAGAATTCCGCAAACGTAACCGTACAGGGCAAACAGTTTTTCCACAAAACCCGTGCAAACCGCCGCAAAATTTACTAAAGTTGGCGCACCTCTTTAGACCCACTTAGGATTAACGCATGTCAGACGTTAAAATTTACCCTGTAAACCCCGCCACCGCCGCCCACGCCCATATCAACGCCGCCAGCTACCAACGCCTCTATCAACAATCGGTTGATGATCCCGAAACTTTTTGGGCCGAACAGGCCACCCAGTTTTTGCAATGGGAAGCCCCTTGGCATACTGTGCTGGATTACGATTACCCGAAAGGCAATATCCGTTGGTTTGAAGGCGGCACGCTAAATGTCAGCGTCAATTGCATCGACAGGCACTTAGCCACCCGCGCCGACCAAACCGCGCTTATTTGGGAAGGCGACAACCCCGATCACGACAAAAAAATCACTTACCGCGAATTGCACGAACAAGTCTGTAAATTCGCCAATGTCTTGCGCAGCCTAGGTGTGCAAAAAGGCGACCGGGTGTGCATTTATTTGCCAATGATTGCCGAAGCTGCTGTGGTGATGCTCGCGTGTACGCGCATCGGCGCCGTGCATTCCGTGGTGTTTGGCGGGTTTTCGGCAGAAGCCTTAAAAGACCGTATCCTCGATTCTGATTGCCGCTATGTGGTGTGCGCCGATGCCGGTTATCGCGGCGGCAAGGTCATCCCGATCAAAGCCAATGTCGATGTGGCGGCAGCGGCTTGTCCTAACCTCAACACGGTTATCGTCATACATAATACCGGATCTGATATTACTTGGCACAGCCCGCGCGATGTTTGGTATCACGAGGCGATGGCGGATGCGTCTAGTGATTGCCCCGCCGTGGCGATGGCGGCGGAAGATCCGTTGTTTATTTTGTACACCTCGGGTTCTACAGGCAAACCTAAGGGCATTCTGCATACTACGGGCGGTTATTTGTTGTATGCTGCGATGACCCATAAATATGTGTTTGATTACCACGACGGTGACATTTATTGGTGTACCGCCGATATAGGCTGGGTGACAGGCCATTCGTACATGATTTACGGGCCGTTATGCAACGGCGCGACCACCTTGTTGTTTGAAGGCGTGCCGACCTATCCCGCTGCTGACCGTTTTTGGCGCGTTATTGACAAACATCAGGTGAACATTTTTTACACCGCCCCGACCGCCATCCGTGCGTTAATGGCGCAAGGCAACGATTTTGTCACCCGCACCGACAGATCCAGCTTACGGATTTTGGGCAGTGTCGGCGAACCGATTAACCCCGAAGCGTGGGAATGGTATTACCATGTCGTCGGTGACGGGCGTTGTCCGATTATGGATACTTGGTGGCAAACCGAAACAGGCGGCATTTTAATTACCCCGTTGCCGGGCGTGACAGCCTTAAAACCGGGTTCTGCCACTTTGCCGTTTTTTGGCATTATCCCTGAAATTATGGACAATCAAGGCCAATTGATGTCCGGGGCCGCCGAAGGCATTTTGGTCATCAGCCGTCCGTGGCCCGGGCAAGCACGCAGCATTTATGGCGACCATGGGCGTTTTGTCGATACTTATTTCAAAAATTACCCGGGCTATTATTTTGCGGGTGATGGCGCACGCCGCGATGAAGATGGCTATTTTTGGATTACCGGACGCGTGGACGACGTGATTAACGTTTCCGGCCACCGCATGGGCACTGCCGAAATTGAAAGTGCCTTGGTGCTGCATCCGCTCGTTGCCGAAGCCGCTGTGGTCGGCTATCCGCATGACATCAAAGGTCAGGGCATCTATGCTTATGTCACCTTAAACGCGGGTGTCGAAGCCACCGAAGCTTTGCGCAAAGAGCTGCTGGATTTAGTGCGCAAAGAAATCGGCGCGATTGCCAACCCCGACATTATCCAATGGGCCCCAGGTTTGCCCAAAACCCGCTCAGGAAAAATCATGCGCCGGATTTTGCGCAAAGTCGCGGCGAATGAATTGGATAATTTAGGCGATACCTCCACCTTGGCAGACCCATCGGTCGTCTCCGACCTTATTGAACACCGAGCCAATAAATAACCCCATGCCCTCACTTAGCGAAAAATTTAGCGCCTTCCGCCACCGCAATTTTACCCTGTACTTAACGGCGCGTTTTATCGCCACGGTTGCCGTACAAATGCAGAGTGTCGCCGTCGGCTGGCAAGTCTACGAAAAAACGGGCGATGCTTTGGATTTGGGGCTGATAGGCTTGGCGCAATTTGCCCCGTTTGCCTTGCTTATTTTGTTTGCCGGACACGCCGCTGACCAGTACAACCGTAAATGGATACTGATCGGCTGTTTTTTGCTGGAGTTTGTCTGTGGCGCGTTATTGCTGGTGTTTTCCCTGACCGGATTGCACAGCGTTTGGCCTGTGTTTGCGGTGATGGCGCTGTTTGGCAGCGCGCGCGCGTTTATGATGCCGGCCACGCAATCCATATTGATTAACTTGGTGCCTGCTGGCAGCTTTAGCAACGCGGTTGCGATTAATTCTTCCGCGTTTCATATCGCGGTTATTGTCGGCCCTAGTTTAGGGGGGTGGATTTATCTGTTTGGCCCAGACACTTTATACACGCTCGTGAGTGCATTAATGGCCTTGGCGGTGGTATTGATGTTGCCCATCCGCGTCCAACCAGCACCTAGCAAGCGCGAACCCGCGACTTGGCATACCTTATTGGAGGGCTTGCGATTTGTGCGTTCGCGTCCGGTGATTTTGGGGGCGATTTCTTTAGATTTGTTTGCCGTGTTATTTGGCGGTGCAACTGCCTTATTGCCCGCGTATGCTAGTGATGTGCTGCATGTGGATGCCGCCGGATTGGGTTTGTTGCGCACCGCGCCCGGCGCAGGTGCAGCCATCACGGCGGTGGCTTTGGGCTTTGCCCCGATTACCCGCCATGTGGGGCGGTGGATGTTTGGCGGTGTGTTGCTGTTTGGATTGGCAACCGTGGTGTTTGGCTATTCCCATAGCTTTGGCGTGTCGCTAGCCGCTCTGCTGCTGATGGGGGCAGGGGATATGGTCAGCGTATTCATCCGCCATATCCTCGTGCAAATAGAAACCCCTGATAGCATTCGCGGGCGGGTCAGTGCGGTTAATTCAGTTTTTATCGGCGCATCCAACGAATTGGGCGAATTTGAATCCGGCTTTACCGCCGCGTGGCTGGGGTTGATGCCCGCTGTGGTGGTCGGCGGTTTTGCCACTTTAGTGGTGACGGGCTTATGTATGTGGTGGTTTCCGGTGTTGCGCACGATGGATCGGTTTCCTGAACTTTTGCAAGAGACCGTTGCCAGCCCGACCACAAACCGTCGTCCGCGTAAAAAAGGCAAATCGTTTTATGGACAGCGCAAGCGCAGTCGATAACTGGGCGGCGATGGGCAAACCTACGCGCATCATTCTTGCTGTGTTGTTGCTGTTATGGGCAGATGTGGCAAGCGCGGCAGACAAGCAGCAAACCAGCCCAGCCGTGTTGCTGCCGCAAATGCTGGCTGTGCCGACGGGGTGCTTCATAATGGGCAGCCCTGAGTACGAAACGGGGCGAGGAGCGGATGAAACCCCGCATAGGGTGTGCGTTAAAGGCTTTAAGATAGCCAAACATGAATTGACGGTTGCCGAATTTAGCCGTTTTGTTGCCGCCACCCAATACCAGACCGATGCCGAACGTAACACCGTGGAGCCAGGTTGTTGGAGTTATCGGGACAAGGCCAAAAAACATTGGCAATGGTGGTCATGGGCGAATTGGCGAACGCCTGTGCAAGATGAACCCGTGCTGCTTGCTATGCCCGTCACTTGCGTGAGTTGGTGGGATGCGATGGCCTATATAAACTGGCTTAACCAAATGACAGGCCAAGCATACCGTTTGCCTACCGAAGCCGAATGGGAATATGCCGCCCGCGCTGGCACAACCACGGCACGCTATTGGGGCAATAATCCTGATCTTGCCTGTCGCTACGCCAATGTCGCCGATCAGGCATCACAATGGCCCGAAGCCCATGCTTGTGCAGACGGTTTTAAATTTATCGCCAGCATAGGCCGCTTACAAGCCAATAAATTTGGCTTGTACGACATGCTCGGCAATGTTTGGGAGTGGACGTGTTCGCAGTATGTGGAAAGCTATGGCGGCGCAGAAAGCGCGTGTAGCCAAGAACAAGGGGCTGAGGTGATGCTGGCGATACGCGGCGGCGGCTGGAATGCCGATGCAGTTCGTGTCCGCGCCGCGTATAGGAATTGGGGTGTAGCCTGGTCACGCCAAGCCAATCAGGGGTTTCGTTTGGTTAGGGAGCGTTAAGGCAAGGTTTGATAGCTGGAGTGCAACGGCTTTAGACCTTGCCGTGTCTACAGAGTACAACATCTAAAGCTGTTGTACTTCGCTAGCTGAACTGCCGTTAGAGACCGTGAAAGAATTGTAACTATTCAGAGCGACTTCTAATAAGTCAAATTTACCGTAGGCTGAGCGGAGTCTTTACCGTAGGCTGAGCGGAGTCGAAGCCGGTTTGTTCGCTTCGACTCCGCTCAGCGAACGGCTGTTCC
>JABFST010000181.1 GCA_013140465.1 Methylococcaceae bacterium | reverse complement strand
ACCTTAGCCTTACCCGAATTTAGCGCCCCTGATGTGGACGGCAAAGTGCATAGCAGCAAGGAATGGCAGGGCAAATTATTGGTAATTAATTTTTGGGCGACTTGGTGTCCGCCGTGCCGCAAAGAAATCCCCGAGTTTATGGCCTTACAAAGCCAATACGGCAAACAAGGCTTACAATTTATCGGCATAGCGATTGATGACCAAGAACCTGTAGCAGAATACTTGGCGGCGATGAAAGTCAATTACCCCAACTTAATCAGTGGCGTCAACGGCATGGCTTTGGCGCAACAGCTGGGCAATTCGGTTGATGCTGTGCCTTATACCGTCGTCGTCAACCCGCAAGGGCAGATTATCCACCAGCATCCAGGCGAATTTACCAAAGAACAGATTTTGGCGGTGATTAAGCCTTTGTTGAAATAATGGTTTGAAATACGCTTTTTATCTGAGGGCATTGATAAAGTCATCAATCGAAACGCCAGCTTGTTTCAGCAAACCAGCCAACGTCCCTACTTTAATTTCACGATGATTGGGTACAACACAACCTTGATGTTCTTTACGAAGCACAATATGGCTACCTCGTTGGCGTACAACCACAAAACCAAGGCGTTGCAATGCCCTTACAGTTTCGTTGCCTGAAATAACAGGCAAGCTAGGCATGGGAAGGAATATGGAAGGTCGTTAGCAGCGGGCGACCGTTTACGGACAACGGAAACTCTTCTAAATAAAGCGCAGTCGCTTCTTTAAGATTGGCGAGGGCCTCTTCAATGCTTTCGCCCTGAGTTGTAGTGCCCGTTTCAGGGTTAAAAGCAACATAACCGCCATCAACAGCGGGCGTCAAAATAGCTGATAATTCCATTAGTGTACCTGTTTGTTGGCTAGCCAAGGTTTAACACGGCGCAAAACGTAAGCCGTCTCTGGAGTTCTGGGTCACACCTCGCGCAAGAAAACAAGATTGTCAATTATTTGCTGCGGTGGGTATTGAATGATTTGAAAGGACGCATTGTGCAGAGTTGACGGCTATGCTGAACCCTGCCTGTTTACAGCCCTTGCGTAGGGTGCGCACAGCGCACCCTACTGATGAACGGTTTATAACGATTTATACAACGCTAACGCTTTGTTTAACTCGTCGGCTGATTTTTTAACATCGCCAGAGTTAGCTGAGATTTGGCCTTTAATCACACTGTCAGTGGCTTTTTTGACAACGTCTTCATGGCCGACAATCTTTTCAGACGCACCACGCGTGGCTTTTAAATGCAGGCGTGCTGCTGAAAAATCACTGTTGTTCACTTCCGTAATTGCTTTTTCCAAATGCCCGATAGTCGCGGTAACGTCGGCATTTTCAGCGATAGCGGTCGCGCTGACCGCGCCTAAAGAAAACGCCATAAATACAGAGAGGGCTGTTTTTTTAATGATATTCATACTATTTGGTTTACCTTTGCGGTGATTGGAAGTGGTTGTTGAAAAGCCTAAGCCTTTCATTCACCATCATATAGGAATACGCGCCTAGGCATACAATTGATTTGCACTAGCGGCAAGTGCCGCAACGCGAAACGCGCACTTGTAACAGTGGTTTTTAGGGGTTGTTTATGGCATCAAGGCTAAAGAGACTGTCAAAGTATTTCAAATACTCACAAAAAGGTGTTTTTTATTTTCGTAAGCCTTTGTTTTAAGTAGAGACAGGAGTGAAAAAACATGTTTTTTCACTCCGATGAGCAAGCTTAGGTTAATTCTTTCACAGTCTCTAACGCCTGTCGCCATTCAGCCAGCAAGGTTTCAATAATGGCGTACTGTCTTTTGGCAACCACCGTCTGGACGATGCCATCGTTTACATCCAAATAATCGTGTACTAGCACATTGCGGAAAGCTACGATTTTTAAGAGTTCTTGATGTTGCGACAAAGATAAATCACCGCGACTTTTTAACTCGTCCAAGGCTTCGCGTGATTGGCTAAGTGACAACTGATATTTTTGCTGGACAAAATACCGCGCCATACCAATGAAGGATTCTATATAAATCTGCAACGCCCGTTGTAAGGCTAAAAAATCGCGCTCAGTCCATAGCTCTGGATTTTCTAGGCTATATTCAGCCAAGATGCGCAGGGGTTTCTGTTGATGGCGCAGCAGTGCTTGTTCGTAAGCAATATCTCTCATAATCCTTTTCCCATTTTGACAAAATGCCTTGCTCAACCCGTTTCACATGCGGCACGTTGCGGTCGTACCATTTCACCGCCGACATTAAAATGCTGTATTGCAAATACATAGGCGCAATTTCCAAATCCACCACACTGATTTGTTGGTACAGTTTTAATTCCCGTTCCAGCACGGCTTCCAGCATTTGCGGGCGCAACACCCGCGCCAGCGGATCGGTTTCGTAATCGGTAAAAATCACGGCAATATCCCAATCGCTGTTGTTGCCAGCAGTGTGTTTGGCGCGGGAGCCATACAGATAAACCGCGTCAACAGGTGCTTGCGCTTGGATGATTGCCACCACTTGTTTTTCAATATCACCGCTCATGGCTACCCTCATTCAGCAACTCCGTGTTTCATTCTCACTGCGGGCTGCGCTCCAGTGTTTCACCTTCCCAACAGCCCGCCAAAGACAGCAAGGACGGCTTTGCAGTGCTTGGTTTGTCGGTTTGTGGTGATGAATCTAAGGCAAAAAAATGACTTCAGTGCGGCGATGACGAAACTCCAATGGAATAGCAATCACATTTTGTGGATCTTCAATAATTTTACGAGTAACAAACATGGCGGTTCTCCAAATGAATCGGTGATTATCGCCCGCCACCTGAATTTATGGGTTGGTGGCGGTCTTGTAAATCTTAAACGCAGTTTTGGGCTACTCACTTAAAGCGGGACTGAGTAGCCGTTGGCTGAGCGGTGTCGTTGGCTAAGCGGAGTCGTTGGCTGAGCAGAGCCGTTGGCTGAGCGGAGCCGAAGCCGACGGCGGGATTCGCTTCGACTCCGCTCAGCGAACGACACCCATCCGCTCAGCGAACGACACCCAAACTGTCCCAGCTTAAACGGGAAGCCCAGTTTTGCCTAGTTACTCAAAAAACCGTCGCAAATAATGCCCCGTATACGACTCGGCGCATTCCGACAATTGCTTAGGCGTGCCTTGTGCGACTAACATGCCGCCGCCGTCACCGCCTTCGGGGCCCATGTCGATCAGCCAATCGGCGGTTTTAATCACATCCAGGTTATGTTCTATCACAATCACGGTGTTGCCGTGGTCGCGCAAGGTATGCAGCACGCCCAGCAGTTGTTTGATGTCGTGGAAATGCAGCCCGGTGGTGGGTTCGTCCAAAATATAGATGGTTTTGCCGGTGTCGCGTTTAGACAGCTCTTTTGCCAGCTTTACACGTTGGGCTTCGCCGCCGGACAGCGTGGTGGCGTTTTGACCCAGCGTGATATAGCTTAAGCCCACTTCGGTGAGGGTGTGCAGTTTACGCGCTAACGACGGCACGGCACTGAAAAAAGCTTCGGCATCTTCAACCGTCATATCCAAGACTTGGTTGATGGTTTTGCCTTTGTAGCGCACTTCTAAGGTTTCGCGGTTATAGCGTTTGCCGTTGCAAGCATCGCAATGCACAAAAATGTCCGGCAAAAAGTGCATTTCCACTTTAATCACGCCATCGCCTTTGCACGCTTCGCAACGTCCGCCTTTAACGTTAAAGCTAAACCGCCCGGGTGTATAGCCACGCGAACGCGCTTCGGGTGTGGCGGCAAACAGTTCGCGGATTGGCGTAAACAAGCCAGTGTAGGTGGCGGGGTTGGAACGCGGGGTGCGGCCTATCGGGCTTTGGTCTATATCGACCACTTTGTCGAAATGCTCCAAGCCTTCAACGGCATCACAAGGCGCGGGGATAATGCTGGCGTGGTTAATCAAGCGTGCCGCGTGGCTGTATAGCGTGTCGTTGACTAAGGTGGATTTGCCCGAACCCGACACACCCGTCACGCAGGTCAGCAAACCCACCGGAAAGCTAATATCGACATTTTTTAAGTTGTTGCCGTGGGCATTGCGCACGGTAATCAGTTTCTTGGAATCGACTGGGGTTAAAGTGGCGGGGATGTCGATGCCAATTTTGCCCGATAAATATTGTCCGGTCAGCGAGTCCGCGTTATTCAGGATGTCGTCCAAAGAACCTTGGGCAATAATACGCCCGCCATGCACGCCTGCACCCGGGCCGATGTCTACGATATGTTGGGCGGCGCGGATGGCATCTTCGTCATGTTCGACCACAATCACGGTATTGCCCAAATTGCGTAGATGGAACAAGGTGTTTAACAACCGTTGGTTGTCGCGTTGGTGCAAGCCTATCGACGGTTCGTCCAACACATACATCACGCCCACTAAGCCCGCGCCGATTTGGCTGGCAAGGCGGATGCGTTGGGCTTCGCCGCCGGAAAGGGTGTCGGCACTGCGGTCTAGGGTCAAATAATCCAAGCCGACATTGACCAAAAACTCCAACCGCTCTTGGATTTCTTTAATGATTTTGACGGAAATTTCCCCGCGTTGCCCGGGCAGCGCGAGTTGCTGAAAAAACGCCAAACTTTTGCGGATAGGAAAGCGCGTGACTTGATGGATAGCCAACCCCTCGATAAACACGTTACGCGCCGCGACATTCAAACGGGCGCCGTCGCAGACGTTGCAAGGTTTGTGCGAACGGTATTTAGCCAGCTCATCGCGCACCAGCTGTGAGTCGGTTTCGTGATAACGCCGTTCCATATTGGCGATGATGCCTTCAAAACGCTGCTTGCGTTTTTTGACCGCACCCGAGCCAGTCATAAACTTAAATTCAATGGCGGTATTGCCACTGCCATACAGCACGATGTCTTGGGCTTCTTTGGATAACTCCGAAAACGGCACTTCCAAATCAAAGCCATAATGCGCCGCCAAGGCGCTAATCATTTGGTAATAATAAGCGTTGCGCCGATCCCAGCCGCGTATTGCGCCGCCCGCCAAACTGATGTCGGGGTTGTGGACAATCAGCTCGGCATCAAAATGTTGTCTAACGCCCAAACCATCACAACTGCTGCACGCGCCTTTAGGGTTGTTGAAGGAAAAAATGCGCGGTTCCAATTCCGTAATGTTGTAGC
Source organism: Methylococcaceae bacterium (assembly GCA_013140465.1). Taxonomy (GTDB): domain Bacteria; phylum Pseudomonadota; class Gammaproteobacteria; order Methylococcales; family Methylomonadaceae; genus Methylobacter_C. The sequence continues at coordinate 89 of JABFST010000181.1, read as the reverse complement.
CACAATGCGGACACGCATAACGTTCCGAAAACAGCAGTTCGTTGCTGGCATCCAAACACACTGCCATTGCAATGCCGTTGCCTATGCGC
>JABFST010000364.1 GCA_013140465.1 Methylococcaceae bacterium | reverse complement strand
TTACAATGCTTGCCCGGCCCCATCCTTACCCTGTTGCGACAAGCCCGGGACATCGGGCTAAGCCGTGTTTAATCAATGGGATAGGGGCTTAAGTTGGCGCGTATGGCATCAACCCTTGCCAAGTCGCTTTTGATAGTTTTTTTGCTCACGTTCGTTCGCCTTTCCCATAGAAATAATGCGTGATGACTCATGCCGTGGTGTATGTGCAACGACCCGACCTTCCAGAGTGCGTAGGATGAGTAGAGGCGACAGCCGAAACCCGTTATGGTGGTAATCGTTGCGATGGGTTTCGCTATCGCTCTACCCATCCTACGGACTATCAAGCAGAGCTTAGGAACGAGAAAAGCGCAATCAATAGTGTGCCGCATAGAAGCCAAGTATTACCAACCTAAAAGGGCATTTCTTTCTGGTATATCCGAAGTGGGTGGAAACTCGAACAAAGACGGATCAATCAGAAAAATTTCTTCTCCTAGTTTAACTCCAAACATTTTAAAAAAACTATCATCATCAAACCGAACATCACCTACCGATAAGTCAGCAGCATCTTTAAGAAAAAGGTTTATCTCCTTATTCATCTTACTGACTCTAGTTTCTGCGGTTTCATCTTGAGTCCTTATTGCAAACGCAATTTTATCCAGGTTAGATAACCGATTTCGTCTACGCAACTCCAATTCAGTTGCAAATGGATGATTAAGAAAAATTCGCAGAATGCGTTTTAGTCGCTTAACCAATAAAGAGTAGCTAGGCCTCCTAGTTTTAGGTGCGACATTACACCTTTGACGCGCGTTATACCATTCGTCTTCCTGTCTACCATAAGTTCCATAGAAAGCTGAACTCACTCTATAACCCTTAACTTTTTTGTAAAAACTAAGATATGACGGGTAAGGATAGAGTACCTGATTAGACACTTGATGACAGACTCCATCAATTCCATAGCCTTTCCACAATTGAAACCTGCCACGGATAGTGCCATAAGCCTTATCGTTATTAGAGCCGACCAAGCAAGTGGCTACTCCAGATGAAGAAGTTATTTTGAGAATCGATTTGGTTGAATTGCTTGTGGGGTAAAAATCTCCGCAACAATACCAAAAATGCTCGTTAGCATTTATCACCGCAATAATATCTGGATAATTAGTATTGTAACTGTAACTTGTTACCCAAGTGTGGTCAACTGGTAGCCCATTAAGAAATGCTGGTTTAGTCCATACATACAACAACATAGCTCGACACATATAATTAAATTCCCTAATTCGTAGGTCTGTGCGTAGGATGGGTAGAGGCAACAGCCGAAACCCATCATGGTGGTAATCGTTGCGATGGGTTTCTCTATCGCTCTACCCATCCGAGCTAGCAATTATAGCTATTTGTAAGCCGATACAAAAAAGCCCCAGCTGCAAAACAACCGGGGCTTTAATTGGTAACACTAAGGGCAAAGACCTTGCCGTGCAAGGTTTCTACGCAAAAGCAGCAGGATTACATCATGCCGCCCATGCCACCCATACCGCCCATGCCGCCCATATCAGGCATACCGTGACCGCCTTTGTCATCGCTAGGGGCATCAGCAATCATGACTTCGGTGGTTAGCATCAGGCCAGCAACAGACGCGGCATTTTGCAGCGCAGTGCGGGTTACTTTTGCAGGGTCTAAGATACCCATTTCGATCATGTCGCCGTATTGTGAAGTGGCGGCATTGTAACCAAAGCTGCCTGTGCCTTTTTGCACTTCGTTGAAGATAACGGAAGGCTCGTCGCCAGCGTTGGCCACGATTTGGCGTAAAGGTTCTTCCATTGCGCGGCGCAAGATGTTGACGCCGACGGTTTGGTCGTGGTTTGCACCTTGTAGGCCAACTAAGGCTGACAATGCACGCACTAATGCGGTACCGCCACCCGCCACTACGCCTTCTTCAACTGCTGCACGGGTTGAGTGCAGGGCGTCTTCAACGCGAGCTTTCTTTTCTTTCATTTCGATTTCAGTGGCTGCGCCTACTTTAATCACGGCAACGCCGCCAGCCAATTTGGCCAGACGTTCTTGCAGTTTTTCTTTGTCGTAGTCAGAAGTGGCTTCGTCCGCTTGGGCGCGAATTTGCGCAACGCGGTTTTTGATTTGGTCTTCTGAACCGGCGCCATCAATGATGGTGGTGTTGTCTTTGGTGATTTGTACGCGTTTTGCAGTACCCAATTGTGACAAATCTGCTTTTTCTAAGCTCAAACCGACTTCTTCAGAAATGACTACACCGCCAGTCAATACGGCGATGTCTTCCAACATGGCTTTACGGCGGTCGCCAAAGCCTGGGGCTTTAACGGCAGCGACTTTAACAATGCCACGGATAGTGTTGACGACTAAAGTGGCTAAGGCTTCGCCTTCTACGTCTTCGGCAACAATCAATAACGGACGGCCTGATTTGGCTACGCCTTCTAAGACGGGCAGCAATTCGCGGATGTTGGAGATTTTCTTTTCGTAAATCAAGATGAAGGGGTCGTCGAGTTCGACGCTCATGTTTTCTTGTTTGTTGATGAAGTAAGGTGACAAATAGCCACGGTCGAACTGCATCCCTTCTACAACGTCGAGTTGGTTGTCTAAGCCTGAGCCTTCTTCAACGGTGATAACGCCTTCTTTGCCGACTTTTTCCATTGCTTCGGCGATGATTTCGCCAACGGATTCGTCAGAGTTGGCAGAAATAGTGCCGACTTGGGCAATGGCTTTGTTGTCGGTGCAAGGTGTCGCAGAGGCAACAATGGCTTCTACGGCTTTAACAACCGCTAAGTCGATGCCGCGTTTTAAGTCCATTGGGTTCATGCCTGCAGCGACGGCTTTTAAACCTTCGTTGACGATGGATTGTGCCAAAACGGTGGCTGTAGTGGTGCCGTCACCCTCTATGTCAGAAGTGTGCGAAGCCACTTCTTTAACCATTTGCGCGCCCATGTTTTCAAATTTGTCTTTTAATTCGATTTCTTTGGCAACGGAAACACCGTCTTTAGTGATGGTGGGTGCGCCAAAGCTTTTGTCTAAGATCGCGTTACGGCCTTTTGGGCCTAAAGTGACTTTTACTGCGTTTGCTAAGATGTTTACGCCGCGTGCCATGCGGACGCGTGCGTCATCGCCAAATAATACGTCTTTTGCTGCCATGTGAGTTCCTGTATGTAATTATAATGGTTTGGGTTAAGGATTAACCTAAAATGCCTAAGATGTCTTCTTCGCGCATCACGATGAGGTCTTCGCCATCGACTTTAACTTCGCTGCCTGAGTATTTGCCAAACAACACTTTGTCGCCGACTTTAACTTCTAAGGCACGGAGTGTGCCGTTGTCTAAGGGTTTGCCGTTGCCGACTGCCAATACAGTGCCTTGGCTAGGTTTTTCAGCGGCTGAACCGGGTAATACGATGCCGCCTGGGGTAGTAGTTTCTTCTTCAACGCGTTTTACGATAACGCGGTCGTGTAACGGACGTATGCTCATTGATATCTCCTAAACAATAAATTTAAAGGGTAAATTGTGTTATTAGCACTCGCTACTAATGAGTGCTAATAATAATCAGGTTTTGCAGTCTGTCAAGTTCTTTGGCATCATTGCCACCCATTCTTAGCCAATTTCGCACTATGAACGACCAACAATTACTTAGATATAGCCGCCAAATCATGTTGCCCCAATGTGATATTGAGGGGCAAATGAAGCTTCTTGCCGCCAAGGTGTTAATTGTGGGCGCGGGCGGTTTGGGTTCACCTGCGGCGATGTATCTTGCTGCGGCAGGTGTGGGCCATATCACCCTGTACGATGGCGACTGCGTGGAACTGTCCAATTTACAACGGCAGATTGCTCATCACACCCCCGATATTGGGATGGATAAAGTAATTTCAAGCCAACAAACGCTCAAAAATTTAAACCCGGATGTCGAAGTGGTTGCGGTCAAGCAACGGTTGGCAGGGGAGCAATTGGCGGCGGAAGTGGCGAAGGCAGATGTGGTGCTGGATTGCAGCGATAACTTTGCCACCCGTTTTGCCTTAAACAAGGCTTGTGTTGAACAGCAAACCGCGTTGGTGTCGGGGGCCGCGATCCGCTTTGAAGGCCAGGTGTCGGTGTTTACGCCCGGGCAGCATGATAGCCCGTGTTATAACTGCCTATACAGCAGTGAGGGTGAAGACTTGCAAAACTGCGCCACAAATGGCGTCATCGCGCCGATTACGGGCATAGTGGGTAGCATTCAAGCATTAGAGGCGATGAAGTTGTTGATGGCTATCGGCAAACCGTTGACAGGTCGGCTGTTGTTGTTGGATGGCTTGACGATGGAATGGCAGGTGATGCGGCTTAAGAAAAATCCGCATTGTCCGACGTGTGGGGCTTAGCGGGGTGTTGTCCCCAAGCTAAAGGCTTGGGGACTAGCAACTGCTGGCTTCCCGTTTAAGCTGGGACAGTTTGGGTGTCGTTCGCTGAGCGGAGTCGAAGCGAATCCCGCCGCCGGCTTCGACTCCGCTCAGCCAACGGCTCCTCAGTCCCGCTTTAAGTGAGTAGCCCAACTGCTTATTTTTTGCCTAACTTCGTTTTAATGAAATGAATCGCCGTTTCAGCCAAGTCATTGACTAACGACGGGCTATCGCCATGCGGCTCGATGTTGCCAAACGGCTCGCCATTTTTTTGCGTGTACTTGTAAATAAAATAGCCTAGCGGCAAAAACGCCGCCGTGGCAATGATCAGCATGATGATAAAAAGCTCGGTAACGCCACCCATAAAACCTCCTCAGAATTTTTATTGTGTATTATTATTTTTTAGGTGAGCCTTGATAATACTCTTTTCTGCCCAGAAAAACATCCTTGTATTTAGCATGTCGCTGTTGCGTAAAAAAAATGTTCATCGTATACTTTGAAGTGGCTTACTTGATCAAGCTAGCATCTATTCTAATAAACTTCTGGAGGTTCACAATGAAATGGGAAACACCAAGCTTTACCGACCTGCGTTTTGGTTTTGAAGTAACTATGTACATCTACAACCGTTAATTTTTACACGGTTGTTGCTAAAGAAAGGGGTTCGCACGAACCCCTTTTTTTTGCCTGAAAATTGTTTTCGCGTATTATTCCACCCTTTCGTTTTAGGTTTGCCCATGAAAATTAGAGTTTTAGGATCAGGTGCTGTCGGCGGTTTCCCGCAATGGAACTGCAATTGCCACAACTGCCACGGTTTGCGCCATCGCACCCTGAACGGCACGGCAC
>JABFST010000010.1 GCA_013140465.1 Methylococcaceae bacterium | reverse complement strand
GTTTTTGCGCCAGCAACAAATACCCCGACAAGGGTTCCAGCACATGTTGCCAAGGCCGTATGGCATTCGGGTTGCGGATAAGCACGGGCCGATTCTCGCTAAGGGCGTGCAAGATGTCTGGGATTAAGCGGTCGGCAGCCCAATCGCCGCCGCCTATCACATTGCCAGCGCGTGCAGAGGCGACCGCCACGCCGTGTTGCGCATAGCCGTCAGCAGAAAAATAGGCATTACGGTAAGCCGCCGTCACCAGTTCGGCACAGGCTTTGCTGCTGCTGTAAGGGTCGTAACCGCCCAATGCTTCATGTTCCCGATAACCCCACAGCCATTCGCGGTTTTCGTAGCATTTGTCGGTCGTCACGCACAGCACGGCCTTGACTGACGGCGTGCTGCGCACCGCATCCAGCAAGTGCACTGTCCCCAAAACGTTGGTGGCATAAGTTTCAACAGGATTTTGGTAGGAATACCGCACTAGGGGCTGTGCCGCCAAATGGATGATGATTTCGGGCATAAACTTGGCAAGCTCGGCGCTTAATGCGTTAAGGTCGCGCACATCGCCGATAATGCTGGTGAGGCCGTCGCTGACCTTAGCAACGACAAACAAACTGGGCTGGGTGGGCGGGGCCAAGGCATAACCCAGCACTTGTGCGCCCATTGTTTGCAGCCAGAGCGAAAGCCAGCTGCCTTTAAAGCCGGTATGCCCGGTCAGCAACACGCGTTTGCCGTGCCAAAAAGAGGTGTCGATGCTCATGGTTGTTTCGCTTTTAAGTACTGTAAGGTGTGCATGGGGCTGGTGGCAACTAGCGTGTATTGGCTGCGGGCTAGTTGCATCATCTGTAACATTTGTGGGTCCAATAAATTGCCCGCTTCGGTGTTTAAAAATAAACAAGGTAGGTCGCCTTGTAAAACGGAGTCAAAAAGTTGTTGTTGATCGGTAGTTAATGCCAATTCAACAATACCCGGCCCTTTTAGCGGCGATGCTAGCCCAGATTCTGCATAATAAATGCCTTGTAGAGCGGACAAAATCAAGCACTCGTGCTGCGAGCTGCCATATTGCCTGATAAAGGCCAGTTCATCGGCGACCAACGCTTCATTGGCATGTAGTCGTGATTCATAGGCGCGTGCTGCATTTTTGAAAAATAAAGGGCTGTAACTGGCAAAACTAGATACGCAGACCCCTAAAAAAGAGACCGCAACCACGGGCAAATAGAGTTGGGATACTGGCACTAAGCGGGCTTTAATCGTGCGCAGTGATGTATCAGCCAGTATGATGATAATCAGCAAAGCGGGCCAGCAAGCGGCAGTCAAGCACAGGAAATGCGAGCGGCCTTGATAGTAGGCAAAAGCGCCTAGCCCCAAAAGGCTTAAGTAAAAAACGCTGTCCATTTTGTGGTATGCCGGATTGTGCAGCCAAGCATGAAGGGAGACGAGTAAGCCGAGCAGATAAATTCCTAAAACCGACATCCACGGATCTAGCTGCATCGGCATAGGCATCATCATATACCCCAGCCCATAGAAAATTTTCTGGTATTCAAAAAGCCAGGCTAATTGTAGGGCTTGCCCAGACTTTAGGGTTAAGGCCACACCCGCAATCGCAGCAACCCCAAGCACCATGCCCAGATGAATGGCTAATGCGGCAAGAGTGTGTCGGATATGAGGCTCCAGCTGTGTTTGTCCCCGATACTTTAGGCATTGCAGTACGGCTAACCGGGCCGCCAAAAAAGCACCATAAGCCAGCACGATGCACAAGCCGGAATCTAAATTCCATAACAGCCCCAGGGCGGCTATCAACGATAACAAAGTGCTGCGCAACAAGGTTTTAGCACTGGAGTAATGGTAAAGCGCAAGTACCGACAGTGCGGGCCAAACAAAACGTATCGGGCCGTATTGGAAGTAAGGGTCATGGGGATACCAATCCGAAAATAACACCCCAGTCCCAAAAGTCATGACTATCAACGCCAGGCCGCCAATAATGCGTAACCAGAAAGTTTTTACCTGTTTGGATAATACCAAAAACAGAGCCGACAAAGACCCTAGCTGTAAGCACGCGAAAACACTGGTTAAGCCTAAGACCGACAGCCCAATGGACCGGAACAGCGGTGCCAACATTTCCGGCCACAAGCCGTATTGTGACGGCAAATCCACCAATAGGGTCTTACCCGCCACGACTTGGCTTAAGGGATAAAACACCGCATCAGCATGAACAGTCCATTTGCCGGCATGGGTGACGGAATGGATGCCCAGTAGTCGCCAAGAAACAATCTGCAACAGCACACAGGCGAGGAACAATCCCCACGCGAGGGTGTGTTGCACATTTTGGTTAGGGAGCCGCCAAGGCTGGCCTGATGTTGTCTGTGCACACAGCAGTAAGGACACTGCGCTGCACAAGGCTAAGGTCTGATACGGTGTAGCGTTGTTATCACCTGCAAAAAACAGCAAAAAATCCGATCCCAATAATGGCACGAACAACAGCAGGGCAACAAGCAAGGGTAGGATGCGGGCAAATGTGGGGTTTTGGCTGAGACTGTGCCAATGGGCCCTGTTTTGCGCCGTTGTGGAAACAACCGCAGTGACAAAAGCAATCAGCGGTACGGTTAAGGCAAGTGCTAAAAACACAAACCGTTCTGTGGGTTCGGGGGCTATGTTTGCCCTAATCGACGCAATTAATAGCCCTGCTTGTGGTGGCTCTGCCTGTGGCAAATAGCCATGCAGCCCCACCAACAAAAACCCCAACACTACCGTGCCGATGAACATGCGCACAAAAGCGACTTGTACCGCCAACGCCGTACCCGCATGGCGATGGCGCAAGCCGCGTCGGCTAGGCCAAAACTTGGCCATCATGCCCACAGCTTCCAAGGGGCTGTGCCGGATTGCCATAGCTCTTCCAGATACACTTTGTCGCGCAACGTGTCCATAGGTTGCCAAAAACCGTGGTGTTGAAACGCCGCCAACTCGCCTTCATGCGCCAAACGCTCTAACGGGCCGCGCTCCCATATACTGTGGTCGTCAGCGATATAGTCCAGCACTTGCGGTGACAGCACAAAAAAACCGCCATTGATGAGTGCGCCGTCGCCTTTAGGTTTTTCCATAAACCGTTGTACCCGGTTGCCGTTAAGGCTCAATGCGCCAAAACGTCCGGGCGGCAAGGCGGCGGTCACGGTGGCCTTAACCTGTTGGGCGCGGTGGAAAGCAATCAGGGCGGTGATGTCCACATTGCTGACGCCATCGCCGTAGGTCAGGCAAAACGCATCTTCGTCTTTGACATAATCGGCAATGCGCTTGATGCGTCCGCCCGTCATCGTGGTTTCGCCCGTATCCACTAAGGTCACTTTCCAAGGCTCGGCAAAACCGTGGTGTACTTGCATTTGGTTGTGCGCCAAATCAAACGTGACATCGGACATGTGCAAAAAATAGTTGGCGAAATACTCTTTAATCATATAGCCCTTATAGCCGCAGCAGACGACAAAATCATTAATGCCGTGGGCAGAATAAATCTTCATGATATGCCACAAAATAGGTTTGCCGCCTATTTCCAGCATGGGCTTGGGGCGGATGGAGGTTTCTTCGCTGATGCGCGTGCCTAAACCTCCGGCAAGTATGACGGTTTTCATGGTGTCCTTGGGCAATAACGTTGGCGTTCCCGGAAACTAACCGGGGTTAGGCTGTAGGTGCGCGGCGTTGTTTTGCGGGCAGGTAATCCCGAAAATTTAAATCAGGAAAAATATTGTCCATAATTTCCAAGGCCGACAAATAACGTTCGTTGATGTTGTTTTTGCGGATGCTGTCATGCAAATAATTAAAGCGTGCCAGATGGTCTGTGATGCGCTTATTGGCGTATTCGGTGGTCGTGCCCGCCTTCATGATAAACGGCCAGTCTGAGGCTTGTGCCAATAATACCGAACGCGCGGCTTGGTTTAAGGCGCGTGTTTGTAAGGGCGTGACCGCGAGGCCGTTAAGGTCGGATACCAGCTTTTCCAAATCGGCTTCGGCTTTGTGCAAAAACGGGTAGATCCAGTCGTTGCTGTCATTAAGCCAATAGCTGTAATAGCCTTGGTCGCCCCACGTCGATGCCGACGGTGTGGCTATTTGGTGGTGCTGCTGCACGTTTAAATAATCGCCACAGCTTTGGCTTTGGACATTGTTATCGTCTTGGCTAGCCAAGCGCAACACGGTTTCCAGCCAATACGGGCCTTCAAACCACCAATGCCCAAACAGTTCGGCATCATAAGGCGCGACAATCATCGGCGGCCTGTCCATCGTCAAGCATAGCTGGTCGATTTGCTGCTGGCGTTTGTTGATAAAATCTTGGGCATGTAGCCGCGCCTTGGCGAGGGCTTGCTCGGGGTCGTACAGGGCTTTGGGCACATCATGCCCAGTCACACGGTAATATTTGATGCCCGTGTTGATGCGGATTTCACCATCCAAAATATACGGCGCAATATAGTCAAAATCCAAATCAAAGCCGATGTCCCGATAATATTCGCGGTAATCAAAATCCCCCGGATAGCCTTCTTGCGAACTCCAGACTTGCCGTGACGATTCGGGGTCACGCGCGAAAGCACACACGCCGTTGCCGCAGTCCAGCGGCGCATACACGCCATTAACCGGTTGCTGCGTGGCATCTAAAATACCGTGGGCATCAACAAAAAAATAATCGATGCCCGCTGCTTTTAAATACGCTTCTTCGCCCGGAAAATAAGCGCATTCGGGCAACCAAAAGCCCTTGGGCGCAAAGCCCAAATGCGCTTTGAAGGTGGCTATGCCCACTTCAATTTGATTGCGCACGGCGGTAGGACTGACATTAAGCAAGGGCAAAAAGCCGTGGGTAGCCGCGCAAGTGATTAATTCTAAAGTGCCGTGGTCGTGATGTTTTTTAAACGCCGCCAGCAAGTCGCCGTGGTACTGGTCTTGGTAAGTGCTGAGGGTGTTTTTAAAAAATTGTTGATAATAGTGCGCCAGCTTTTGAAATTCGGGCTGGTGTTGGGTGCGGACGAGTTCTTTTTCCGACAACTCCAGCAATTTGTGCAAATAGCGCAAATAGCGGGTTTGCAGCAGCTCATCGCACAACATGGTGATGAGCGGTGGCGATAGCGACAGGGTTAGCCGATACGGTACTTGATCGTGTTGCAAGCGATCCAAAACGCCAATCAACGGGATATAGCATTCGGTAATGGCTTCAAACAACCAGTTTTCTTCAAAAAAACTG
>JABFST010000348.1 GCA_013140465.1 Methylococcaceae bacterium | reverse complement strand
CTATCGCATTTTGCGTCTTGGCCGTTGGTGCCAGCCGCTCCTGCCGCGCCATCAAAATCAGGTCCCGATGTTTTCGAAACGCCATCAGGGCCAAAGATATTGATGTCATCCCCAGAATGTTGGCCTGAGGATGCATTAATCAGTTGAACGCAACTGAACACGCATGGGATCGAAATATTGATATAGCCACCGTCTTGAATTGTGACCGTACCAAAATCAAGGTTACCCGAATATGAACTGTCAATGATAAGGGGTGCTACGGATGTAACTATAACGTCTGTACTCATTTTGCTTCCTTGGATCATCGTAAATTTTTGGTTGTAAGAGGCACTTTGGAGGCAATCCGACTTATAAAAGCCGGATATCCCCAAGCGCTAGCCTATTTTTTCAGTTCAAGCGGCTACAGTAGCCGAACCTTGCGGGAAGTTGTTAATGTACGTCACGAAATCAACCGTCGGGTTGGCGTTGATCGCGGCATCGACTTGATCTGAGGTCATCCCGATAGCCAGGGCCGCCGGATTCCCCTGAACGTTGATTTCCAAGCTTACAGCGTCACCATAGACATCGTTCCAGTAGTTCTGGGTGGCAACGAGATCGTTATAGACGGCTTGGTAATCGTTGAAAGCTGCATCCGTCATCGCCGAATTCAAATCGGCAATCGCGGTGTTCATATCACTTTCCAGAGCAGTCCAAGCAGTGGATATTCCGTCCACGGAGGTTGACAGCGCACCTGTATCGGCGGCAAGTTTCTTGTAGGTATCTCCCACGTTTTGCAGCGAGGCAGCATCTTGGCTGGTGCTGTCGAGTTCTGCATGGAGTGTTGTGAGTTGTGCTTTATCCTTTTCTAGCTTTATGGCATCCAATGCAATCACGGTCGCAGATGCTGCAATCATGACACCCGCACATATCAGCGAAATGCCACCTGTTTCAGCGGCTGTTACAGCCCCCATGGTTGCTTCGGTAGCGATCGCAGCCGAATTCAGGCCAATTTCCACAGCGAGGGCGGTAATCTCTTGATTCAGGGCTTCAATTTGTTTTTTGTATTCTGCAATTTTAGCTTCATCAAGTTTTTGATCTTGGTAGGCATCGTTCGCAACGGTGCTAAGTTGCGCAGCAGCATCCGGAAGAATCGTGTATCCGAACTCTTTGAACGCATCTTGACAGCTAATTATGAACGTATTGATAAGGCTGAACTTTGAACTCAAGGTCTTTAAGTCGGCCTTTAAGCTCATGTTTGCAAATGAATCGTTGGGGTTTGTAATCAGAGCCTGAGCCTGGGTAATAGCGTCATCCAACACCTTCGAGATGACATCATTGTATCGCTCAACATCTTCAGGGGTTTCCTGAAGCTGCGCATAAACTTGGTTCGTCCAAGCCAATGCATCTTTCCTCGCCTGTTGATAGGCGGTGGTCACTGCGTCCCAGTCGGCCGGCAGAGTGTTGAGATACGGCAAAGTCGAAGCCATGACCAAGGACATTTGCGCACAGACGTTAGTGACATCTTGCTGGTAGGCTCCCTGCGTGTCCAAAACAGCGGCACTATTGCGTGAAAGTGCCAGAGCAAGGCTCAGTTTCCCAGTGTTTTCAGTAGTGGCCCTGGTAGAAGACGTTTCCTCCGTTGCTACTACAGTTTTAGGTTCGATACTAGTTTGTGATGCAGACATTTTGACTCCGTTGTAAAAAAATTATAAATACTGTCGCCGTTATGCCAAATGCTGTAGGCGGTGTTTGCTAGTTCCCAAGCTTCGGAATTCAGCCGTGTAAGTTGGGTTGTTGCTGTTCTAACCGACATTACCTTACGGATGTATTAGGTTGCGAAAAGATGCAACCTAAACTACGCAACTTATCTATCTGACAATTGCACACATCTTGCTAATGCGGGTTCATCATAACCACCCCATCTAAACTTGTACCTGTGCCATTTCTTGCAAATTCTGAATATCTGCCATAATCTGCCCAAAGCCACCTTTCTATCGTCATAGCAAATGCCCATAAACACACCCCACCTAACCCTGTTCCTGCTCTTGGTTTTAAACCTATCCGCCGCCATTGCCGCCACACCCTTTAACGACGCACTACAAAACAGTCAAACCGATCTTGAGCAAGGCCATGTCCATTGGGCTATTGACCGTTTAGAAGCCTTGCAAGGCCAAGCCGACACTGCGGAACTCAGCGCACGCTGGGCAGGGCTGTTGGGTCAGGCGCATTACCAAACCCACCAGCCCGCGCATCGGCAGCGTGCTTTGGCGTTATTGGCCCAAGCCGCCAACGCCCAAGCTTTGCCGGACACCGAACGGGCGCGTTATGCCAATCTACTGGCGAATGCGTATAGGGAAGGCGAAGAGGAGGCAGAACAAGCTGCTGTGTGGTATGCGCGCGCCTTGCAATGGGCGCAAGATGATGCGGCACTGATGCTGACCGTGCGCTTAAACCAAATCCGGCTATTGCCCGAGACACAACGCCTAGCGGCATTATCGGCAGTGTCACATGCAATTGCGGCCTTACCCGCCAGCACAGCCCAGGCCCAGCTGTTTTTGGCGACTGGCAAATTCGCCCAAAAACACGGCAAACCTGCATTGGCATTGGCTTATTCCGCCTTAACGCTAGCCTTATCAACTGCGCAAAAGCAAGCTGACAAACCCTTGCAAGCCGAAGCCTTGTTGGCTTTGGCTCAGCTCTATGCCAGCCAACAACGCACCGATGAAGCCTTACGCCTAACCGAAGACGCCTTAGCGACATCGCAAAACCGCCAAGATGCACCTATCTTGTGGCAAGTGGAAGCACAGTTGGCGCAGCTATTCCGCCAACAAGGCCATGCGGATGCCGCGCTCGCCGCGTATCGGCGCGCGGTGCGGCATATTCAGGCCGTGCGCCTAGACCTGCCAGTGTGCTACGACGCAGAAGGGCGGTCATCGTTTCGGGACACGCTCTACCCTGTGTACTTGGGTTTGGCGGATATGTTGCTGCAACAGGCTTCAGAAACTACAAGAAATAAGCAAGAGCTATTACAGGAGGCGCGTGCTACCCTAGAACTCAGCAAACAAGCCGAACTGGAAGATTTTTTGGGCGACCACTGCGTAGTGCACCGCGACCTGGGTACTTTGGCCGAGGTGCGCGGCAGCGGCACAGCGGTGTTGTATCCGGTGGTGTTGCCGGATCGGCTAGAGATGTTGGTGGATATTAACGGCGAATTGCAGCGGTTTACCACTGAAGTCAGCGCGGTTGAACTTAAAACCACGACGCTGGCGTTGCTTAAGGCATTGCATTCAACCAGACGCTTGCCTTACGAAACCAGTGCCCAGCAACTGTATACTTGGCTGATAGCCCCTATGCAGCCCTTGTTACAGGCCCAGCATATCCATACGCTGCTGGCAGTGCCCGACGATTTTTTGCGCATGTTGCCGCTGTCGGCTTTGTATGACGGCAAACAGTTTTTAATTGAACACTATGCGTTGGCGGTCTCGCCTGCCGTGTCGGTGTTGGCGGGGCAAAGCCCGCATTCGGGCCAGCCCAAGTTGTTGTTGGCAGGTCTGAGCAAGGCGCACGGGGGATTCGAGGCGTTGCCGGGGGTAGGGCGCGAAGTGCGCGGCTTACAGGCGCAATTCGGTGGCGATATGTTGCTGGACGAGGGCTTTAAAATGGCGGATTTTCGCCATGCGCTGGCCGAGGGCGAGCACACTATCGTCCATATTGCCACCCACGCGGCTTTTGAAGGCAATGCCCAAGACACTTTTATCAAGGCTTACGATGGCGATATGTATTTGGATCGTTTACAAGCCCTGCTGCAATCGCCCGCGCGTGCGGACACCGAACTGGAGCTATTAACGTTTAGTGCCTGCCAAACGGCGGCGGGCAATGACCGCGCACCATTGGGCTTTGCGGGTATGGCCTTACGCGCCAAAGCGCGTAGCGTGATAGGTACGTTATGGCAAGTCAATGACGTGGCGGCGCAAAAAATCATGACAGCGTTTTATCACCATAAGATTATGGGCCGTCTTGGCAAAGCCGAGGCTTTACGCCTAGCGCAACAAGAATGGCTACGCGAGCCGGCGTTTAGGCATCCTTTTTATTGGTCAGCATTTATTTTAGTGGGAGATTGGTTATGAGCAAGACAACACCTGTCCGCATCATCGGCTTATGCCTTTATGCCATAGCCGCTTATGGCATGGCGGACACAGGCGCGGGGCTTACCTTATTATCAGAACAAGAAGCGGCGGCATTGCGCTTGGATGCCAACACAAAAATCATCAACGCCGCCGTGCGCGGAGCCGGGCCACGGATTAACATAGAATCGCCACTATTGCGGCAAGATGCCGAAGGTCTAGCCATCGCCGAAACTAATCCCGAAGCGATGCTGGTGGCCTTGTTTACGGACAAGGACAAGGTGGATATGGGACGTTTGGAAGTGGAGTTCCGCAACGGCAACCGCGTGGTGTCGCTGACCAACCGCTTGCGGCCTTATTTGACCGAAAACAAACTCGATGCGCGGCATTTGCGCATACCGCCCGGACGCTTTGAGATGGTGTTCCGTATTGAGGACAAAAAAGGCCAGTTGGCAGAAAAAAATTATGTGTGGATCGTCAAGAATTAATAAATTGAGGCTAGCCTAGTTGCAGGGCTTGATTGTTTCGGTGTTTTAGCTACCTCGAAGTATGCCGGAATGTTAGTTAGACCCAGTTCGGCGCATTAATGCAACGGCGCGGCAATGTTTAGAGGCTAGCCCTGAGGTAGATATTGCCAACGACGTTATTATTCAATTTGACTTAATTTAACAGAGGAATACAAACATGGCTGAAGAAGTCTTTGAAGAGATCAATGATGATGTAGTAATAGGTGGACAAACTGTCATTTACAACTTAAGCATACAAGAAATACCTGTAACCCCTTCTACAAAGAATATCGCTTTAAATGATCCTAACGTACCCGCTCTCTATACAAAATCCACTTTGGGCTTAAAATTTATTGATTCACCAACTACAGTCATCCCAGATACTACACGCGCAGGTAAACCCATTAACTATCAACTTAAGTGGTCAACTTCAGCTACTGGCCCCGTTAATCAAGCCGCAAAAGCAACCGTGTATAGGGCCGTTAATCCCATACGCGCCAACTTAAGCCCCCAACCCCCTGTTTACCCTTGAAAAACAGGGAGTGGCAACCCATATTATGAAGCTTTTAACTATCAGAGAGAAAGCCCCATGACGTTGCCACAGCCATTAGA
>JABFST010000291.1 GCA_013140465.1 Methylococcaceae bacterium | reverse complement strand
GAACAAAGCGGCGTTGAAGCCTCGGTTGCCGACTTGTTTGTACATAAGCGCCTGATTATCACTCCGCTAACAACCACGCGTGCAACTGCTTTGCAAAGTATCCAACGGTTTTGGCAACGGCTGGGGGCAACGGTTGCGGTGATGGATGTCCAGCGCCACGATGCCGTTTTGGCGGCAACCAGCCATTTGCCGCATATTTTGGCGTTTGCTTTGGTCGATATGTTAGGCCATCAGGACGAACAGAACGCCATTTTCAATTTTGCGGCGGGTGGTTTTAAAGACTTTACCCGGATTGCGTCTAGCGACCCTACCATGTGGCGGGACATATGTACCGCCAATAAAAATGAAATCATCCCTTTGTTGCAGCAGACTAAGGCGCAATTGGATAGAATCACCCACCTGCTGGAAAACGATGACAGCCAGCAGCTTTTTTCACTTTTTGCGTATGCCAACACGGCACGGCAACGCTTTCTTAATCAGTTTGAAGGTAATATGTCAAAATCAATCACATTTCAAGTCCAACCAGGCGGTGTGTTAAAAGGCGAGGCACGCGTGCCCGGCGATAAATCCATGTCGCACCGTTCCATTATGTTAGGTTCATTGGCTGAAGGCGTGACCCATGTGACTGGTTTTTTAGTTGCCGAAGATGCGTTAGCCACTTTGCAAGCATTCCGTGATATGGGGGTGGAAATTGAAGGCCCGGTCAATGGTTGTTTGACCATTCATGGTGTTGGCAAACATGGTTTAAAAGCCCCCAAAAATGATTTGTACTTGGGCAATTCGGGTACGTCGATGCGTTTACTCAGCGGTTTGTTGGCGGGTCAGCCCTTTAATTCGGTGTTGACGGGCGATAAATCGTTATCTGGCAGGCCCATGAAACGCGTGACCGAGCCTTTAAAAACGATGGGCGCAGACATAAAAACCACCGAACAAGGCACTGCGCCGTTACAAATCACAGGTAAGGCCGGACACTTGCAAGGCATTGATTATGTCATGCCGATGGCAAGTGCGCAGGTAAAGTCTTGTTTGTTATTGGCGGGCATGTATGCCGAAGGCGTGACGCGCGTCACCGAACCCGCACCGACCCGCGACCATACAGAGCGCATGTTGAATGGCTTTTCTTATCCCGTGACTAGGGATGGCAGCACAGCTACCATCAGTGCCGAAGGCAAGCTGGTCGCGACCGACATAGACGTGCCTAGCGACATTTCCTCTGCTGCGTTCTTTTTGGTCGGCGCATCGATTGCACCGGGTTCTGACTTGTTGCTAAAACATGTCGGCATTAATCCGACCCGCACGGGCGTGATTGACATCTTGCGCTTAATGGGCGCAAACATTGAGGTGTTGAATGAGCGTGTCGTCGGTGGTGAACCTGTGGCGGATTTGCATGTGGTGTACAGCCCGCTAAAAGGCATCGACATTCCAGAAGAACTGGTGCCGTTGGCGATAGACGAATTCCCAGTGTTGTTTGTTGCCGCTGCGCTAGCCGAAGGCCAAACCCGTTTAAGCGGTGCCGAAGAATTGCGCGTGAAAGAATCAGACCGCATCCAAGTGATGGCGGACGGTTTGCAAATCTTGGGCGTGGATGCCCAACCAACGCCAGATGGCATGGTCATTCAAGGCGGCTCTATCGGCGGCGGTGTGGTGACATCGCATGGCGACCACCGTTGCGCCATGTCTTTCTCTATTGCGGCGTTACGCGCTGCGGCGCCGATTACCGTGTTGGATTGCGCCAATGTCAACACCTCGTTTCCTGAGTTTAAGGATTTGGTGAAAAATCTAGGTTTAAATCTGGTTGCCGAGGAATCGTAATGACTATTCCTGTGCTGACGATAGACGGCCCTAGTGGTGCAGGTAAAGGCACTGTCAGTCGTTTGCTGGCCAAAAAATTAGGCTGGCATTATTTGGACAGCGGTTCAATTTACCGCTCACTGGCGATTGCGTTGCAAATCAACTCAGTTGATGTGGCAGACACAAACGCTATCGTTAAAGTTGCCGAAGCGATGACGTTAGAATTTGAATGTGGTGACGAATTGCAGGTTAAGCTCGATGGTGTGGACATTACCCCGCGTTTGGGGCTGGAAAGCACGGGCGTTATCGCATCCCAAATCGCGGCTATGCCCGAGGTGAGGGCGGTGTTGCTACAAAAACAGCAAGATTTCCGGCAATTTCCGGGCTTGGTGGCGGACGGCAGGGATATGGGGACGGTGGTTTTTCCTGACGCCGAAAATAAGGTGTTTTTAACCGCCAGCGCCGCAAAAAGGGCGGAAAGAAGATATAAACAGTTGATAGAAAAAGCAATAGATGCTAATCTTATAGAAATACAAAAAGCAATTGAAGAGCGGGATCGCCGCGATATGGAGCGTGCCAGCGCACCATTGGCTATGGCGAGTGACGCGCTTTACATTGATTCTTCCGAGCTGTCCATTGCGGCAGTCATTGAAGAAATCCTCAATTTAATCCATTAAGGGTTTTACGTCGCTACACTCAATAGTGTGGTTTTTTTTTAACTTTGATAAAGAAAAGGTTTGTTTGAGTTTCGACAAACTTGGGAAATAATAAAATGAGCGAAAGCTTTGCTGCGTTACTTGAAGAAAGTTTAACCAAGACCAAAATGAGTCCTGGTGCCATGTTGCTGGGTACGGTTATCGATATCGAAAACGATATGATTATTGTCAGTACCCATTCCAAATCTGAAGGCGTCATTCCAAAATGGCAGTTTCTAAACAACGATGGCGAATTAGAAGTTGCAATTGGCGATGAAGTTGAAGTTGCTTTGGATTTGTTTGAAGATGGTTTGGGCGCAACCCTACTTTCCAGAGATAAAGCGAAGAAAAACAAAGCATGGTTTGAACTTGAAACCGCATTTGAAAAAGAAGCCACTATTATTGGTCGTATCAACGGCAAAGTACGCGGCGGTTTTACCGTGGCAGTTGGCGCATTACGCGCATTCTTGCCTGGTTCATTGGTTGACGTACGTCCTATCCGTGACACGACTTTCTTGGAAAATCGTGACCTCGAATTCAAAGTTATCAAAATCGACCAAAAACGTAACAACGTGGTGTTGTCACGCCGTGCTGTTGTTGAAAAAGAATACAGCGCAGAGCGCGAAGAATTGCTGAAAACCTTGGAAGAAGGCGCAGTGGTTATCGGTGTGGTCAAAAACCTGACCGACTACGGCGCATTTATCGACTTGGGCGGCATCGACGGCTTGTTGCACATCACCGATATGGCATGGCGTCGTGTCCGTCACCCATCAGAATGTGTAGAAATCGGCCAAGAAATTAAAGTTAAGGTCTTAAAATACGACAAAGACAAAAACCGTGTTTCATTAGGCATGAAACAAATGGGTGAAGATCCTTGGCAAAACATCGCCAGACGTTACCCAGCAGGTACACGCGTATTCGGTAAAGTCAACAACCTGACTGATTACGGCTGCTTCGTGGAAATCGAAGAAGGCGTTGAAGGTTTGGTGCACGTTTCCGAAATGGACTGGACCAACAAAAACGTCAACCCATCCAAGTTGGTACAATTGGGTGATGAAGTTGAAGTCATGGTCTTGGAAATCGACGAAGAACGCCGCCGTATTTCTTTAGGCATGAAACAATGCAAAACTAATCCTTGGGATGAATTTGCGGCAACTCACAACAAAGGCGACAAAATCTCTGGAAAAATCAAATCGATCACCGATTTTGGTATTTTCATTGGTTTGGATGGCGGCATCGACGGCTTAGTCCACATGTCTGACATTTCTTGGGCTGATGACGGCGAAGCGTCAGTACGCGACTTCAAAAAAGGCGACGAACTGGAAACCGTTATTTTGGCAGTTGATTCCGAACGTGAACGTATCTCTTTAGGTATCAAACAATTGGAACAAGACCCTTTCCAAAACTTCTTGGCAACCCATGAAAAAGGCAGCTTAGTCAAAGGTGTCATTAAAGAAGTCGATGCTAAAGGTGCGGTTGTCACTTTGGCTGACCATGTTGAAGGTTACTTACGCGCTTCTGAAATCCAACGTGACCGCGTTGAAGATGCCCGCACCTTATTAAAAGAAGGTGACACCTTAGAAGCGAAATTTATTGGTGTTGATAAAAAGAGCAAGTCTATTTCTTTGTCTATCAAAGCGAAAGACCAAGACGAAGAAACTCATACCATTAAAGACCATTCCCAACACGCTCAACAAGCAGTGGTAAGTTCACCGACTTTCGCTGACATCTTTAAGCAAATGGAAAAATAACAGCAATGACGGGGGTATGCCTACGGGCATATCCCCTGATTTTTTCTTTTTGACAGGACACAATGTGACAAAATCAGAATTAGTTGAAGCACTTGCTAGAAAACAGCCACATCTGGCCCTGAAAGATGTGGAGCTGGCGGTAAAAAGCATTATTGAAAAAATGAATTTAGCTTTATCTTCAGGTGAAAGAATTGAAATTAGGGGTTTTGGCAGTTTTTCTTTGCATAAACGTCCGCCGCGTATAGGCAGAAACCCAAAAACAGGCGAATCAGTGTCGTTAGCTGAAAAGTTTGTCCCGCATTTTAAGCCGGGTAAAGAATTGCGTGATCGCGTTGATGCGGCTAGCGGTCAATTTGAGATAGTCGATTAATCAGCTGTCAGCGCAACATCAGCGCATTTAACCTGCGCTGCATGTAAACCTTGCTTGGCTTGCCCTACACTAGCCCTTCCTTTTTTCCCCTATAGCCGTTCTGCCAACCCGCAGAGTCCGGCTTAATCCCAAAGTCCGACCCCTTCCAGTTTCCCTACATGCCCTTGCGGCTGCATGTGTGTTCCAGCCTAAGTGGGTGATTTAACTGCTAACACACGCGGGTTATGCAGTATAAAATACGAGTTTTTTTGATTGCATTTGAATCTGTGCTATATTGATTCTTAATGAGAATTATTATTGATTGTAATCTTTGGGTGCTTTCTTCTTACCAATTATCAAGGCTAACTTCATGGCGATAAGCTTAAAAAATCTTAACGTAGGTGACTTAGGCAAAATTGTCGGCTTTGAAGCTGCTGGCAAACCCTACCGCAAGCGTTTATTGGCTATGGGCCTAACGCCCGGAACGGAGTTTAGCGTAACGCGTTTTGCGCCTATGGGCGATCCAGTGGAAATAAAATTGCGTGGTTTTTCCCTGACGTTGCGTAAAGATGAAGCGGCAATCCTGTTAATCGAGAAACTGTGATGAAAACTGATTTTACAGTAGGCGTGGTGGGTA
>JABFST010000244.1 GCA_013140465.1 Methylococcaceae bacterium | reverse complement strand
GGCGATTACTTTTACCCTAGGCATTGCGCTAGTCCTAACGGCGTGTTCGTTACTGGTGCGTACCGTGCTTATCAATCGGGCCGCCAAGCTAAACCCGTTGGATGATGCCCACAGCAACAGTGAAAATGCGGGGCGTTTCAAGCATCTGCAAATACCTGCGACGGTGCTGATTGGGGCAGTGTTAGGCGTATTGGTCACTTTGTCTTCAGTGGGTGCGGGGGCGTTAGGGACGGTCGCGTTATTGTTCCTTTACCCTAGGATGAGTACCTTGAAGGTTGTAGGTACGGATTTGGCTCATGCGATTCCGCTGACTGCGGTTGCGGGCATTGGGCATTTAAGTCTGGGCAATGTTGATGTCGTATTGCTGGGCAGCTTATTGGTGGGTTCTTTACCCGGCATTTGGATAGGCAGCCATCTGAGCGCGAAAATCCCCGAACGGTTTCTGCGTCCGGTATTGGCATCTATTTTATTGCTGATTGGCCTTAAGTTTGTCTTGCAATAAAGCCTGTGTTTTTACCTGATAATCGAGACTGCCAACTATGCCAAAACCAGCCCTGCTATTGTTGATTGCCCTGCTCGGTGGTCTTTACCAAAATCAAAACCAGATAAAAAACTGGCTAAACCCGCCGCCACCTGCGGCGCCAGGCAGTTATAACGTGGTGCTTTATTCCACGACCTGGTGTGGCTATTGCGCAAAAATGCGCAGCTATTTTGCGGACCATCACATTCGCTACCGCGATGTCGATGTTGAACGCAGTGAAGAAGGCATACGCGCCTACGCGGATTTGGGCGGTAATGGTGTGCCGATAGTGGTTATCGGCAAGCAAGTGATCTATGGCTATGCGCCAGAGCAAGTGGATGAGGCGTTGGCGCTGAATTAAGGTGCGGATGGAATGCCTGTCTAGGCCACAATAACCCGCATGGGGAGAATGGCGGGATAAGACCTGCGAGGTTTATAAAACCTCGCAGGTCTGCCGCTAATGCTTACAACCCACCTTCTGCCTCAGGGAGAAGGCTGTTTTGGGTTGTGTAGATATAGAGCCCCTCTCCCTCAGGGAGAGGGTAGGGTGAGGGGTTTTACTAGGTTCTCTATACCTAGGATTGCCTCATGCGGGCTACAATTTGTATAGCGTGTTAAATGACGCGCACTGACAACACGCCATCAATGGCGCGGATGCGTTCCAGCACGTCTTCTGGGGCGTTGGCATGGATGTCCACCAAAGTATACGCATAATCGCCGCGCGATTTATTCAGCAAATCCAAAATATTCAGCCCCGCTTCCCCTAACGCCGAAGAAATATGCCCGACTACGCCGGGTACGTTTTGGTTGGCTATGCACAAGCGCACACCATCACCGCTAGGCGTTACCACTACGTCAGGAAAATTCACCGAGTTGCGGATAGAACCATGTTCCAAAAACTCACGCAATTGGTCTGCGACCATTGCGGCGCAATTGTCTTCGGCTTCTTCAGTTGATGCGCCCAAATGTGGCAACACGATGGCTTTAGGATGTTTAATCAAGGCCGCTGTCGGAAAATCACAGACATAGGCATGTAACGCACCTGAGTCTAGGGCTTCCACTACGGCAGCCTCATCGACTACGCCCGCGCGGGAAAAATTGACGAGTATTGCGCCTTTTTTGATGCGGTCGATGTGGTCTTTATTGAATAGGTTTTTGGTTTTTTCGTTCAGCGGAATATGTAGGCTGATAACGTCTGCGCGTGACACCAAGTCATCAATGCTGATGGCGGGGTTGGCAGCTGACGTGAGTTTCCAGGCATTTTCTAACGACATGAACGGGTCAAAACCGATGATGTTCAAACCTAAGGCCGCCGCCGAGTTGGCAACTTTAACGCCGATCGCGCCTAAGCCCAACACACCCAAGCTTTTGCCGGACAATTCAAAGCCAGCGAAATGTTTTTTGTTGTTTTCAATTTGGGTGTTCAGGCTTTCTTCGTCGCCTTCTAAGGCATGGACAAAATTCAGCGCAGGAACAATATTTCTTGCCGCCAACAACATGCCGGCTATTGCCAATTCTGCCACCGCATTGGAATTTGCACCCGGGGCATTGAATACGGGTATGCCAAGTTTGGTGTATTCGGCAACGGGAATGTTGTTGACACCCGCACCTGCACGGCCTACGGCCTTAAGGCTGGCGGGAATGTCTTGTCCATGCAGGCTATAAGAACGCAGCATAATGGCATCGGGTTCGGCGACGTTGGCACCCACTTCATAGTTTGCGCTGGGCAACCGGTCCAGGCCGGCGCGTGAAATATTATTGTAGGTCAAAATCTTAAACATCGGTTTTCTCTTAGTTGTTTAAATTGATAAAGAAAAGCTAAGACTACAGTGCGTCATAGCGGGTTGGGTGGTTTTGTTGCCATGCCCTGTGGTCAGGTGGGTGGTGTTATAGAGAACGCAGGAAGTAAAGCGACATTAAATCCCCCTCACCCTACCCTCTCCCTGAGGGAGAGGGAGTTTTAATGTAAATTTATCAGTTTCGGACTCAATTATATGCTCAGGGCTAACGGCAAAAACGTCTTGCCACCTGCCTCGACCTGAGAAGAGCGTAGGCTAGGGGCAACCTTGTCGGTTTTAGGCGTTTCAGTCAGCTGGTGGGGTATTTTAGCTTAACAAGGTGCGCTCCACTAACCAATACCCGCCCGCCACACAAACGAGTATCGAGCACACAGGGGTGAGCTTGGGTTCAATCAGAGGTTTTTTGTGTAACCACCAAATCAGCGGCAAAACAATCGCAGCAACTGTCACTTGACCTATTTCCACGCCCAAGTTAAAGGAAAACAGCGGCAGCATAATACCCGTCTCGTAAGACGAGATGCCCATTTCGCGCAATACCGCCGCAAAACCAAAGCCGTGGATCAGACCAAAGAAAAACGTCAGCCATTGTCGGCCTTTGACTTGGTCGCCGCGCAGGATATTTTCTAAGCCTACATAGACAATCGTGGCGGCAATCAGCGGTTCAACGATCGCACTGGGTATGTCGATGATGTTAAATCCCGCCAAGCCTAGGGTAATCGAGTGGGCTAAGGTAAAAAAGGTGATGATTTTAAGGGCCGGCCAAAAACTGCGCGTGACCACCAGCAACGAAAACAAAAACAACAAGTGGTCGTAGCCTGTCAGGATGTGTTCTATGCCCAAGAGCAAAAAGTCAGAAAAAGTATGGGCTTCGGGTGCTGCCGCACGCTCGGCGGAGACAGCGACGCTCAAGCGGCTGTCGGTTTGCGAGAGCATTTTTTCACCCAAACTATGCCCCGCTTCATCTTTTAAGGTCGCATATTGCCTATGGGTGGTAGGCAGCTTGCTTAAAAACAGGGCGTTGAAGCCGATATTTTTGCTCGCGGCTTGGTCAAACTGAAAGGCGATAAAGGCATTGTTTTTATCATCAAAACTGACCTTGCCCAAACCGTTGGGCGCCAGCACCACGCCGTCTACGCTAAGCTGCACTCCCGCCAAGACCCATTGGGCGATGCGGGCTTTGGCGGCCTCTTGTTCGGCGGCAGTGACTTCGGCATCTTGGTCGCTGTCCATCGGCACAAAAGCTTCTATGTCTTGTAACGAAAAGGTTATTTTGGCGTTAATGCCTGTTGCTGTCAGCACCAAATCGGCTGAACTTAAGCCTGGATCATGGGCAAAGCCCATAGGCAAATAGCCCACTAAAAACAGGACAGCGAGGAGTCGTTTAAACATTAAGCAGTCCCGCTGGTGTTGGCTTTGCGTCTTCTTACATACCAAACCACGCCGATAATAATCAGCAACAAGCCCGCCGCCGTGCCACCTGCAATAAGGTAGAGCGTCTTTTTGGGCAAGGCATCGGGATCGCCGCCGACATGAAAGGCGATGCGCATTTTGTCTTCATCAGAAATGGCTTCTTCGCCGCCTATTAGTAAAAAGAGTGCGTAATAGCCATTTTTGGCGATGTCGGCTTGGGCTTCAACGACACCTTTGGTGTACAGTTTTGCTGGGACTTCGGTGAGCGTGCGCACTTCTTTAAAGTCTTCGGGCTTGGTGTCGTCAGAGCCAACCAATTCCAGCTCAACGATGCGGATGCCGATAGGGGTTTTACGGATGTCGCGGTCTATCAAGTCCGCCGCAAAAAAAGCTTTGCCGATAGTGGGCAGTTCTTGGCAATACGGTTTTAATAAAGCCGCACGGTCATCTTTGCCGGGTTGCGCGGGCTGCACATAAACGCTCATATGGACCGCGTAAAAGTCGTTGGTTATCAAACAACCGACGCTGTTAAGGTCGGGGATTTGTGGGTTGGTGCCTAGATTGTTTTGGTTGCAGCCAGCCAGCAGCAACAGGCTAAGCAGCCATGCAATAAGTGGGAACGTTTTCATGGTTATGGGGCTTTGATGGTAAATTGGAATTTGCCGGTAACAATGTGGGTGTCGATGGACACTACGCGGTAACGCACGGTGTAAGTGTCGGGCGCCAAAGTGGGTACGGTTGCGTAAAGGTGTGATTCGTCAAAAGATTCTTGTTCCACATCTTTGTTGTCCACACGTTTGCCTTTGCTGTCGATGACGGCAAGGGCCTTGTATTCGCTGCCCACTTTATCGTTAAACCAGACATCGATTTGTTTGGGCGATTCGGTCAGGGTGGCATTTTGCTCAGGGGCCGAACGGACCATGATGGCATGGGCATATAAAGGCATGGGCAGGGCCAGAGCTGCCAACAGGCATAAGCGGGTGGCGATGTTATGTTTATTATTTGGGCTCATAAGGTTTACGCGTATCTTTGTAGGTGTAAATAGTCGGTACAACTTTCGCATTATATAACCAATTGTGACAATGCCCTATAAGCATTCACGGCAGGTCTTGCTGGTTGCGCTTATTCTTTAGCCAGCGGCTTTGCCGCCCAGTGGCTGGCTTGTTTACCCTGTTTTTGTGTCCACATTGCCAAAAAACCGTGCGGTGTCGGCACAATACGCGGGTGGGTTGCCATCATGCTGGGTTCGGACAAACGGGTGGGTGGTGTCCAGCTGTGTCCGCCGTTGCCGGATTGCGCATAAAAGACCGCCGTATTGTCGCCTATACGCTCATCCCAAATCACGGCGGTGTGTTGCCCGCTTACCGCGATGTCATTACGGCTAGCCAAACGGCCTATAAGCTGCGGCACGCTCCAATGCTGGCCTTGGTCGGCGGACTGTAAGGTGTATAAACCCGCTTTGCTGCCTGCGCCAGTCCACACACTGCTATATAA
>JABFST010000246.1 GCA_013140465.1 Methylococcaceae bacterium | reverse complement strand
CGTGAGTTTTGGCGAAACCATCCCGTTTTATCGGGGTACTTTTGGGCAATCGCGCGTGCAATGGGAAGGCGGTTTACAGGCAGGCGTGTTTAGTGATTTTAATTTAGATGCGTCGTCGTCGGATTTACTGAACACCGATTTTATAGTCTCGGCCTATGGCAGCACCCGCGTCGGGCAGTTTTCGGCGTTTGGACGGATTTATCACCAAAGTTCGCATTTGGGTGACGAGTTTTTATTGCGCAAACAAAACACTAAGTTTGAACGCGTCAACTTAAGTTACGAAGGCGCGGACTTAAAGCTGTCGTATGAGCTGCCTTATGGCATCCGACTCTATGGCGGCGGCGGGGGCTTGTTCGATAAAGAACCGTCTGCGTTGCGGACGTGGTCGGCGCAATACGGTGTTGAATTCCGTAGCCCGTGGCGGATAGATTTTTTGTCGATGCGCCCGATTATTGCGGCTGACATTAAACATTACGATGAAAACAATTGGAGTACCGACGTGTCTGCAAGGGCGGGCGTGGAGTTTAACAATTTACAAGTGCTGGGGCGTAAACTGCAAATCTTAGGCGAATACTACAATGGCTATTCACCTAGCGGTCAGTTTTATAAGCAAAAAGTGGAGTATTTGGGCGTGGGTGCGCATTATCACTTCTAAGTATTTGTAGGTCGGGTTAGCGTCAGAGACTGTGCAAGTGTTTCAAATACTCACAAGAGGTGTTGTTTATTTTCGTAAACCGTAACTATTCAGCATCCGGGGCACAACAGCCGTTCGCTGAGCGGAACAGCCGTTCGCTGAGCGGAACAGCCGTTCGCTGAGCGGAGTCGAAGCGAACAAATCGGCTTCGACTCCGCTCAGCCTACGGTAAATTTGACTTATTAGAAGTCGCTCTGAATAGTTACCGTAAACCTTTGTTTTAAGTAGAGACTGGAGTGAAAAAACATGTTTTTTCGCTCCGATGAGCAAGCTTACGTTAATTCGGCTACTCACTTAAAGCGGGACTGAGGAGCCGTTGGCTGAGCGGAGCCGTTGGCTGAGCGGAGCCGTTGGCTGAGCGGAGCCGTTGGCTGAGCGGAGCCGAAGCCAGCGGCGGGATTCGCTTCGACTCCGCTCAGCGAACGACACCCAAACTGTCCCAGCTTAAACGGGAAGCCCGTTAATTCTTTCACAGTCTCGTCAGCGTAACCCGACGCAAGCAGCCACAACTATGCAACGGGGGTGGAGTAAAAGGGCTTTAGTGCCGCCCCTTAAAACGTTTAAAGCCGTTTTACTCCCGTCAATAAGCACCCACACCCAACCCACTTGCTTGCACCTATAGAGAACCCTACATGCAAGAACACACCATCCCCCTGCCCTCGCCGTTGCAAAACCATTTGCTGGCGGCCTTACCTGCGGAAAGCTTTGAGCGGATTAAACCGTATCTGGAGTTAGTCCCGCTGTCGCTAGGTCAGGTTTTGTACGAATCCGGCGGTATTTTGCACGCGATGTATTTTCCGACGACCGCGATTATTTCTTTGCATTATGTGCTGGAAAACGGGGCTTCGGCGGAAATTGCCGGTGTTGGTAACGAAGGAGTTTTGGGCATAGCCTTGTTTATGGGCGGCAACACCACGCCCAGCTTGGCGACGGTACAAACGGCGGGCTATGCTTACCGCTTGAAAAGTCGGGTGATGATAGCTGAATTCAACCGCGCCGATGCCATGTTGCGATTGATGTTACGCTACACCCAAGCGTTGATGACGCAAATGTCGCAAACAGCGGTGTGTAACCGCCACCACACCATAGAACAACAACTGTGCCGTTGGCTGTTATTGACGCTGGATCGCTTGCCCACTAACGAGCTGAGCATTACCCAAGAATTGATTGCCAGCAAGTTAGGGGTGCGCCGTGAAGGCATTACCGAAGCGGCGGGCAATTTACAACGCTTAGGCTTAATCAGTTATCGCCGGGGCCATATTACGGTGTTAGACCGCATCCGCTTAGAATCTTACGCGTGCGAATGCTATCAAGTGGTCAAGAAAGAATTCGGGCGTTTGCTGGCTCCCCAACCGGACTACAACAGCTAAGCCCTTTATGCCAACCTACAGGTGAACCATGAACCCCCTATCCCAATTAACCATGCCATCAACCTTGCGGGTAAACTCGAAATGATCGCGCGCAACCGGGCTATCGCGGCGTTCACGGTGACAGGGCTGATGTTGTTGGCGGGCTTGTTGATTGCTTTTACGGCGTTTAGGGAAATTGAGGCCGCCGCTGAAGCACGCAAATTTTCTTATACGATTATCAATCAAGCCAATGACTTGCTGTCTGAACTGCGCGATGCCGAAACCGGACAACGCGGTTATGCACTGACGGGTGAACAGGTATTCTTAACGCCTTATCTAAAAGCCCAGCAGTATTTAGATAAACATTTGCAAAGCTTAAGTAACATCACCTTAATACCCGAGGCCAAAACCCACCTCACCCGCCTCATCCCTTTATTCTCCGCAAAAATGGCGAGCATGGCGAAAGCCATCGTCAACCGCAATGCTGTCCCCATCCTGCCTGCACCTGAGCTGGGCGATGAAATCCAAGGTCGGCTCATTATGGATGCGATACGCACGGAAATGGCGGGCTTTGTGGCGATTGAGGAACGGCGTTTAGCGGAAAATGAAGCCCAATTCCAAGCCACGCTACTGCGCCTGTTTGGCATTATGGTCGCCGCCAGCCTAACGACAGTGTGCTTTGCCTTATGGTTTGCCTATTTGATTTATCTGCAAGCCAAACAACACGTTAGCCACTTGGTGCACCTAAAAACCCAAGATTTACTGATCTTGCAAGAGCAGTCCAACACCTTGTTGACAGAGGCCAACAACACCTTACAAGCCAATGAAGAAAAACTGTCCGTCACCCTTAAATCGATAGGTGATGCGGTGATTGCCACCGATGTCGAGGCGTGCGTCACGCTGCTCAACCCGGTTGCCGAACTACTGACGGGCTGGACAGAAGCGGACGCAAAAGGCCGCAAGGTGGATGAAATTTTCCATATCATCAGCCAAGAAACCCGACTCGCCGCCACGATACCGATTATGGCGGCGTTGGCGCGTGGCACCGTGCAAGGCTTGGCTAACCACACGATTTTAATTGCGCGTAGCGGTATTGAATATGCCATTGCCGACAGTTGTGCCCCGATCCGCGCCAAAACCGGCGAGGTGATAGGCGCGGTGCTGGTGTTCCGTAATGTGACCGCTGAATATCAGGCGCAACAGCAATTACGCGACAGCGCGGCGCTGGTGCATTCGGTGTTTAATACTGTTGTCGATGGTATTATCACTTTGCATAGCTGCGGCGGCTTGATTGCATCGGTCAATCCTGCCACCGAGCGCATGTTCGGCTACCCTAGCGATGCCCTGATCGGCACGCATATTAATGTGCTGATCCCCGATTTTAAAGCCAATCCCTGCGATATGTGCTTAGAATACGCACAAGCACAAGCTGATGACTGTGGCCTCAGCCGCGAGGTGATGGGGCAGCGCAAAAACGGCAAACTGTTCCCTCTGGAAATGGCCATCAGCGAAATGGACTTGGGCGGACAGCGGTTTTTTACCGGGATTTTACGCGACAATACCGCACGCAAAGAGGCCGAGGCGGAACGCGCCTTGCTTTACCAACAGCTGCAAGCCAAAAATGCCGAACTCGAAGACGCACGCGCGGTGGCGGATACAGCCAATTTGGCAAAGTCGGACTTTCTGTCCAGTATGAGCCATGAACTGCGCTCGCCATTAAATGCCATTTTAGGTTTTGCGCAATTAATGGATGCCAATGCCGCCAGCTTGACCCCCAGCCAAAAACTAGGGATAGGGCAAATCCTGCAATCGGGCTGGTATTTGTTGGACTTGATTAACGAAATTTTGGATTTGGCGATTATTGAATCGGGGCGGCTGTCGTTATCGCCAGAACCCGTGCTGTTAAACGACGTGCTTGACGATTGTTTGGCGATGGTGACGGCACAAGCGCAACAAAGCAATATCCGCCTACAATTTCCGTTATTGCACAGCCCGCGTTATGTTGAGGCCGATCGCACCCGCCTTAAACAGGCACTGATTAACTTGCTGACCAATGCCATCAAATACAATTGCTTGGGCGGCACTGTCACGGTGCGCTGTAGTGCCAATATCGGCGGACGCATACGCATTAGCGTGCAAGATTTAGGTGCAGGGCTGTCTAGCCAACAACAGGCGCATTTGTTCCAACCGTTTAACCGTTTGGGGCAAGAAAATGGCGCACAAGAAGGCACGGGCATAGGCTTGGTGGTCAGCAAGCGCCTGATTGAACTGATGGGCGGCACTATTGGCGTAGACAGTGTTGTCGGTGTCGGCAGTGTGTTTTGGTTGGAGCTAAACGCCAGCTTTGCCCCCAAACTTGCGCCGCCTAAGCTGCCGTCATCCTCCACAGAACATGTGCACACCGAAACTGCACCGCCACGGCGCTATACGGTGTTGTGCGTGGAAGACAATCCGGCTAATTTGCTGTTAATGCAATCCTTATTGGCAGGTCGGCCCGAACTGGACTTATTGACCGCAGCGGATGGCTATAAAGGCATTGAGCTGGCACGCAAACAGCAACCTGATGTTATCCTGATGGACATTAATTTACCCGGCATCAGCGGTATTACCGCGATGCAGATATTATTAAAAGACCCGTTAACAGCACATATTCCCGTGCTTGCGCTCAGTGCCAACGCCATGCCGCAAGATGTTGTCAAAGGGATGCAAGCTGGCTTTTTTAGTTATTTGACCAAACCCATTAAGGTGAATGAGTTTATGGATACCTTGGATTTGGCCCTTAAGCACAACAACGCCTTACCCCAAAAACCCCCGACCCGCACAAAATAGGGGTTCATAAAAAATCGTGGCAGCGGCTTGAGCCGCGACAAGCACGCAATAACTGACAGACTTAACACCGGACACGACCATGATTAGCGAACAAGCCATTTTAAATGCCAGTATTTTGATCGTCGATGACCAAGCGGCAAATGTGCTGTTGTTGGAGGAAATCTTACGCGACGCGGGCTACCGCAATGTGAGTTCAACGACAGACCCTAGGCAGGTTTACCCGTTACATGACAGCCATCATTATGATTTGATTTTGCTGGATCTGTTAATGCCAGGTTTTGATGGCTTTCAGGTCATGGACAGCCTGAAGGACATTGATGCCGACGGTTATTTGCCCGTGCTGGTGATTACCGCGCAACCCGGCCATAAAC
>JABFST010000070.1 GCA_013140465.1 Methylococcaceae bacterium | reverse complement strand
GCCGATACCCCGACTACCCCAGCTTTGCCGCCGCCCTACACGGACACCGGATCTGGGCGTTCACGACCAAAGGCCAACATTACTACCACCAAGTTAGCTACCAAGCGGGCGATGTCCTGCTGTTTGGCTCAGAAACGGCGGGCCTACCCGAAGCCGTGCGCCTAAGCCTAACGCCCGAACAACAACTCAAAATACCGATGCGCCCCAATAACCGCAGCATGAACTTAGCCAACACCGTCGCCATCGTCAGCTATGAAGCCTGGCGGCAATTGGGGTTTGCGGAGGGGGGCTAATGCTACAAATGCCAACACAGGGCTATTTCGTGATGCGTTAATAGCAGCCATTGGTAAAAACAATCTGCTGAGTTGATAAATGAACTTTTTAGCCTTTCTTATGACCCAATGAGCCAAATAATCGGGGCGAAAACACCCCCCTCTCCCTCAGGGAGAGGGCTGGGGAGAGAGATCTCCCCCTACCTTCTCACTAACTCAGATATTTCTACTTTATAATAAGACATCACCCACACCAACCGCCTAACCCCGCATAAATCTTAGTCACATTCCACCCACACCTTAAATCCATGTCCAAACCCGCCGCCCTTGCCTTGGCATTAAGCCTAGCCCTATACCCTGCCCTGCCGGAGGCAGTTGAAACCCTGAAAATTGAGTTACCCGATATGGGCGACTCATCGGGTACGCTGATTACACCCGCTGAAGAAAAAGAATTTGGTGAAGCGTTTTTTAGGTATTTGCATACCCAAAGCACGATTAATGAAGACGCTGAAATACAGGAATACATCCAATCCGTCGGCCAAAAACTAGCTGCCAACAGTGATGCGCCCGGCCACCCGTTTCATTTTTTTGTAGTCATGGAAAATGACATCAACGCTTTTGCCGGCCCGGGTGGCTATATCGGGGTTAATTCGGGGCTGATCTTAATGACCGAAGCGGAAAGCGAACTGGCTTCAGTCATGGGACACGAAATCGCCCATATCACCCAACGGCATTTGTTCCGCGCCGCCGAAGCCCAAGGGCGGCTGTCTATTCCTACCCTTGCCGCCACTTTAGGGGCTATCCTTTTAGGTACGCAAGCACCCGCATTGGGGCAAGCGGCTATCATCGCGATTCAAGCGGGCAGCGTACAGTTTCAGATTGATTTTACGCGCGAAAACGAAGAAGAAGCCGATCGGGTGGGTATGCAAACCTTGGCGGGTTCGGAATTTGACCCGCGCAGTATGCCTACCTTTTTTGAACGGCTGCAACAATCCACGCGTTATTACGGTCAGGCCGTGCCGGAATTTTTACGCACCCACCCGGTTACCGCATCGCGTATTTCCGACACGCGCGGGCGTGCCGAAACCTATCCTTATAAACAATACCCCGATTCTTTGGGCTACCAGCTCACCAAAGCCAAGCTGCGCGTGCTGACCGACACCGATCCGCTGCAAACGCGCCGCTATTTTCAGTCCCGCCTGACCCAAGGCACGACGGAACAGCGCAGCGTCGCCCAATATGGCCTAGGCTTACTGGCCCTGAGCGGTCAAAAATATCCCGAAGCGGAAGGCATTTTCCAAAACTTGGCCCGCACTTATCCCAACCAATTCCAATACGCCAATGGCTTGGCACGCACCGCTTTAGAAGCGCACAACTATGCGCTGGCCTTGCAGCGTTACCAAAAATTGGCGGAAAAATTCCCTGACAACAATGCCGTCAAACTGGAGTACATCACCTCCTTATTAAAAGCCGGCAAGCCCGAACAAGCCCGGCAAAACCTGCTGTCACTCGACATCTCCAAACAACCATTACCGCGTTATTGGCAATTGCTCGCAGAAGCTTATGGCAATCTCAACCAAGCCGCCGAATCGCACCGCTATCTTGCCGAATATTATTACGCTATCGGGCAAAACAACGACGCGATTCTACAAATCCGGCTGGCACAAGAATCGCCCGGACTCAATTTTCAGCTGTCGTCCATCCTAAGCCAACGCTTGGCTTTTTTTGTAGACCAAGAACAACAAGCCCGCCGCAACCGTTAAACGATCTCCCTGTAGGGTCGGCTATCCGCCCCTACAATAGGTATCCTGCCCTGCCTAATTACCGCAACACAGCCATAACACCCACCACACTATCCCGATCGCATCCCAAATTGTTACAATATTCCTGTAATAACCCGCTGTTATAAATAGCCACCTTATCAACCCGAGGAAACCCATGTCTGATGACAACACTTGTGTGGTGGATGCCGTCTATTCGTTTGACCCGACTTACGGTTATACCCTAAAGCAATTGCTGGCAATCAAGCCACCCCATGAACCCAAAGATTTTGATGCTTTTTGGCAAACGCGCTACCAACAAGCCATTCGCGTAGATCCGCGCCCCCAGCTCAGGCTGATTCACGACAACAAGGACGGGAGGAAAATTTTTGAGATCCGCTACACGTCCACCCATGAGTTTCCGATACGCGGCTGGTTGACCGTACCCGTGTCCGGCACCGTCAAGCGCGGCTTTATCGTCGGGCATGGTTATGGCGGGCGCGATGGCCCGGATATGCACTTGCCGTTCACCGATGCCGCCTTACTGTTCCCTTGTTTTCGGGGGCTGGCGTTAAGCAAACGCGCACCGATTTCGACCGAACCTTACTGGCATGTCCTGCACGACATTAACGACAAACACCGTTATATCTTGGGCGGTTGCGTAGAAGACGTGTGGTTGGCGACCAGTGCGCTATTAAGCTTATATCCCGAAACCCAAGGCCGTTTGGGTTATTTGGGCATCAGTTTTGGCGGCGGCATAGGTGCTTTGGCGTTGGCATGGGAATCGCGCATCCGCAAAGGCCATCTTAATATTCCGACCTTTGGCCACCAACCCTTGCGCTTGCGCCTAGCCAGCAATGGCAGTGCGCACAGCGTGCAGCACTATTACCGCCACCATAAAAAAGCCACCTTATCGGTATTGCGCTATTTTGATGCAGCCCTCGCCGCCAAGCGCATCACGATTCCGATGCACTGTGCTTGCGCCCTGTTTGACCCATGCGTCACACCACCTGGGCAGTTTGCCATTTACAACGCCATCGCTGGCGACAAAAAACTCCTTATCCTCGATGCGGGCCATTCCAACTACCCCAACCAAGCACAACAAGAACATGAACTTAGCAACCAACTTACGGTTTTTTTCGCCTCACTTAGCGACGACACCCCAGACTGACCACAGCAGGAGACCCGCATGAACCGTGAATACCACAAATGGTGGAGCCAGCATTTGCAACGTGATATGGAATTATTGGTGTTCGGTCATGCGGGCGCAAAAGTGCTGGTATTTCCCACCCGCTTCGGGCGTTTTTATGAATACGAAAAACTCAACATGGTGGGCGTGTTAAAACACAAAATTGAACAGGGCTGGTTGCAGCTATATTGCGTAGACAGCATTGATGCTGAAAGCTTTTATTGCCACTGGGCGCATCCGGCAGGGCGCATCCAAAGGCATAATGATTTTGAAGCCTACATCCTGCACGAAGTCATGCCGTTTATGCACAAAAAAAACCCACATAATTGTGTGATCTCGCACGGCTTGAGTTTAGGCGCATTCCACGCGGCGAATATTGCTTTCCGCCATCCCCAGCTATTTAAAAAACTGGCGGCATTTTCGGGGCGTTATGACTTAACCTTAAGCGTAGAAAGCTTTAACGACCTGTTCGACGGTTTTTATAACGAGGACATTTACTTCCATACCCCCAGCCACTTTTTGCCCGGCTTGGAATGCCCCGATCGCCTAAAGCATTTACGCGCAATGGACATCACCTTAGTCATCGGCAAAGAAGATCCGTTTTTGCACAACAATGAAGAATTAAGCACCATCTTGTCCAAAAAAGGCATACACCACCAACTGGTGCGCTGGGACGAACGTGCGCACAGCGGCTATTATTGGCGGCGCATGGCGGGGATTTATATTTAATGTCAAATGGTAACTATTCAGCATCCGGGGCACAACAGCCGTTCGCTGAGCGGAACAGCCGTTCGCTGAGCACAACAGCCGTTCGCTGAGCGGAACAGCCGTTCGCTGAGCGGAGTCGAAGCGAACAAACCGGCTTCGACTCCGCTCAGCCTACGGTAAATTTGACTTATTAGAAGTCGCTCTGAATAGTTATGCCAAATGTAGCTTGGCTTGGCGCAGCAAAACCTTAATAAAACAATAAATTAGGCTATATTTTTGCAACGTCTCATTAGCGACAGGATAAAGACCTGCGAGGTTTATAAAACCTCGCAGGTCTGCCGCTACTGCCTACAACCAATAAGAAGTTACGCGCATAGCCACCTCTTCCTCAGGGCAAGGGTTCACTGCCCACAGTTAAGTGGAGTATTGCAGCTCTTCTCGGTTTCATTGCCGACAAGGCAACGTCTAAAGCCGTTGCACTCCAGCGGCAATGGCTGGTTACCAATGTACTAATAAATGCAGTGTAATCAATCCCCAACTTCTTAAGCTCAACACCCATTTATGCAAAATGTCTCGGCTATTTCAGCAATAGTGTTTTTAAATGCGCAATAAACCCTTTATAATGGGCGGTTCAACGGAGCATCCCGCTCCTCCTTGCTTTACTCCCGTTAAGACAGCGGGGGAAGGCTTAACCGAAAGGAAAAATAATGCGACATTATGAAATTGTCTTTATAGTACATCCTGACCAAAGTGCCCAGGTTCCAGCCATGCTTGAACGTTACCGTGCGACTATTGAAGGCGCAGCTGGCACTATCCACCGTTTGGAAGATTGGGGCCGTAGACACTTGGCCTACCCTATCAAAAAAATCCATAAGGCGCATTATGTGCTGATGAATGTGGAATGCGACCAAGCCACCTTGGACGAGCTGGAAACCAGCT
Source organism: Methylococcaceae bacterium (assembly GCA_013140465.1). Classification (GTDB taxonomy): domain Bacteria; phylum Pseudomonadota; class Gammaproteobacteria; order Methylococcales; family Methylomonadaceae; genus Methylobacter_C. The sequence goes on along the minus strand of JABFST010000070.1, from coordinate 378 downwards.
TCCGTTTTAACGACGCTATTTTGCGCAGCATGACTTTGTTGCAAAAAGTCGCCATCACCACACCATCTGCCATTGCCACCGCCACTGCCGAAGACAACCGGGCGCAAGAATCCAGAGCCAAAGACGCAGCTGCCAGAGAAGCGGTTGTGGTCCCTGCAACAGGCGACCTCGACGACCTCGACTTGGACGACGTTGATTTTGATGCTGACGACATCACCGCTGAATAACACTTTAACCTTTGGATTGTAGGAAATTATTATGGCCCGTAACATCAGACGCAAAAAATTCTGCCGTTTCAGCGCAGAAGGCGGCACTCAAATTGATTATAAAGATCTTGACTTACTAAGTGATTACATCACCGAAACTGGCAAGATTGTC
>JABFST010000213.1 GCA_013140465.1 Methylococcaceae bacterium | reverse complement strand
AACAGCCGTTCGCTGAGCGGAACAGCCGTTCGCTGAGCGGAGTCGAAGCGAACAAACCGGCTTCGACTCCGCTCAGCCTACGGTAAATTTGACTTATTAGAAGTCGCTCTGACACTTTCACAGTCTCGACCGCCAGTACATCCTGTTAAGCTGGGCATTCCATATCCAGCTCAAGATAAGGCGAATAACAAGAATAGTCAAGCGCGTTAGACTAACATACCCACCCTAGCGGCCTTAGCCCTTAGAACCCTAGCAGACTTGCCCTAAAACCCTTAATGACGAACACAAACAGGCCCCGCGCGTGAAGCTCAACCAATCCGTCACCACCTTAACTGGCATAGGCGCACAAACCGCCAGCCGCTTGCATAAGCTGGGCATTTATACTCTTCAGGATCTGCTGTTTCATTTGCCTTTGCGCTATGAAGACCGCACCCGCATATACCCTATCAATAGCCTAGTGTCAGGCACCACTGCACTGGTGTGCGGCACGGTGGAATTTATCGACATCTTGCCCAGAGGCCGCAAAAGCCTAATATGCCAAATCAACGACGGCACGGGTGCGCTTAGCCTAAAGTTTTTCCATTTTAGTGCCAACCAACACAACAGCCTCAAACCCGGCACCTTAATCAGTTGTTTTGGTGAAGTCCGCTACGGTTATGCCGGGCTGGAAATTGTGCATCCTGATTACCAAATCATCACCGACCCCAACGCGTATACCACCGAAACCAAACTCACGCCCGTCTATCCGCTGACCGAAGGGCTAAGCCAAAACACCCTTAGAAAAGCCGTCAAACAAGCCCTAAGCCTGTGCCAACAAGAACCCGGGCTATTAACCGATTGGCTGCCCGCCGAGCTGTTAAAAAACGCTAGTTACCCGAGTTTAGCCGATGCCATCCACACGCTGCACGCACCCGACGAAACCCTAAGCCTAACCGACTTACACAACAGCAAGCACCCTGCCTTAAAACGCTTGGCCTTGGAAGAACTGTTGGCGCACCACTTAAGCTTATGCCTCGCCAAAAGCCTGGCCAAAATTTGGCAAGCCCCGCGCTTAAGTGCGGACACAGCCACGACCACAGCATTTTTAAACGCGCTGCCGTTTCAACTGACCAACGCGCAACAGCGTGTTATCCAAGACATAGTTGCCGATTGCCACCAAGCGCAGCCGATGATGCGCTTAGTGCAAGGCGATGTCGGTTCCGGCAAGACCATCGTATCGGCGTATGCGGCCTTATTGGCGTTGGCATCGGGCTATCAAGTGGCAGTCATGGCCCCTACCGAATTATTGGCGGAACAGCATAAACGCAACTTTAGCGTTTGGTTTCAGGGCGTAGATACCCAAGTCGTGTACCTGACCGGACAGCTTAAAGGCAATGCGCGTAAAGACGCCTTGCAACGCTTGGCAGACGGTACGGCGGGCATCATTATTGGCACCCACGCCTTGTTTCAAGAAGCCGTGCACTTTCATCGCCTAGGCTTAATCATCATCGACGAACAACACCGTTTTGGCGTACACCAACGCTTGGCCTTGCGCGAAAAAGGCCAACACGGCGATAGCCGCCCGCACCAATTGGTGATGACCGCCACGCCGATACCGCGCACCTTAGCGATGTTGCAATATGCCGATTTGGACATATCCATCATTGACGAATTGCCGCCCGGGCGCAAACCCATTGTCACCAGTGTCATCCCCGCCGAACGCCGCAGCGAAGTGATAGACCGCATCAACAGTTGGGTGGCAAAACGCCGCCAAGTGTATTGGGTCTGTACTCTGATAGAAGAATCGGAAGCCCTGCAATGCGAAGCCGCCGAAAAAACCGCCGAATTGCTGGTGCAAGCCTTGCCGGATGTGCGTGTCGCGCTCATCCACGGGCGTATGAAAAACGCCGACAAAGATGCCGTGATGCAAGCCTTCAAAAACCACCAGCTAGATTTATTGGTCGCCACCACCGTGATTGAAGTTGGCGTTGATGTCCCCAATGCGGGTCTGATGATTATCGAAAACCCCGAACGCTTAGGGCTATCGCAATTGCACCAACTACGCGGACGGGTAGGGCGCGGTGCTGACGACAGCTATTGTTTGTTGATGTACCAAGGCCCGTTGTCCGACACTGCCCGCCAACGCCTAGGCATACTGCGTGACAGCAACGATGGCTTTGTGATTGCCGAAAAAGATTTGGAATTGCGCGGCCCGGGCGATGTGATGGGTACGCGGCAAACGGGGGCGATTCATTTTAAGATTGCCGATTTAGAGCGCGATGCCGAGTTGCTGGACAGCATACCGCCTATTGGCGCCCAGCTCCTTGCCAGCAATCCCGCTGCCGCACATGCTTTATGCGCACGCTGGTTAGGCATAGCGACAGACTATGCCGAGGTGTAAGCCGCTAATCGCCCGTTATCACATCCACCTGCAAATGGCTGCGGGCAATGCAATCGGCATAACTGGCATCGCGGTCTGTAGTCGCTGAGGCTGCTTGCAAACAGGCGCGTGAGATCGCCAAATAGTCACCCACCGCAACAGGCTGCGCCACAGGCCGCCCACGGTGCCGCATACAGTTGGCAAACACATTGGCATCGTAAACCAAAGGAATTTCGACGACTCCTACGGTTTTATCGATAAACACTTTTTCTTTACGTTGGCTGGCTTGCTTGCAATTAAACCCATCGGCAAAATACCCTTGCTGTGCAGTTGGCAAACCGCCATAACTGCACGCCGCCAATAACAAGGCAGCCCCGCCCAATAATATTAATTTGACCATGTTTATGCTCCGCCGGATGAATCAATAAGCCCACAGTTTGCATGGGTTTTTCGCTGATACGCAGTATAGCCGATTCGGCTAGCGGGTGTAGGGATTTGCCGCACTTTTCATGAGTAGCAGTAGACCTGCGAGGTTTTTAAAACCTCGCAGGTCTTTATTCTGCGGCTACTAACACTTACACCCTAAACTTCGCCACCCATTGCTTAAGCAGCTGCAAATCTGCGGGCGTGCTGTGTTTGCCGTAATGGAGCTTAATAAACAACTGGGTGATGCGGTCGATGTGCGCAGCTTGTGCGGGTAGCTGGGGTTTGATGCGATGGGCAAAATCTTGGGCGCCTTCGTTGCGGGCTTTAATAAAGCCGCGCTTCGCCAGTTTTTTACAATAGCGTTGATAAGCGCGTAGCGTAGGGTCGGGTGCGCGTGGCTTTTGGTATAACAACAACGCGCTTAACACGGCGGTGATGCTGGCTATCACTGCCGCAAGCCAGTAAGCCATAGTCTTGATGTCGAAAATGCCCAAGGCCGACAATAGACTGCTTTGGTTTTTGTTGTCGTAATTAATCACCCAGCGTTGCCAGTTGTAATCAATATTGCCCCATAACTGCCGGGCTTGTTTTAGCCAACTGGCGGTCGCGTCGCTGGGCAGATATTGGATAACGCCACTCGGCACCAACTGGGCGACATTAATGCTTTGTTCTACCCGTTGCGGGGCTATTGCCGCAGTTGGATCAACCCGCACCCAGCCTTGCTGCTCTATCCACACTTCGGCCCACGCATGGGCATCGGCTTGGCGGACTTCCAAAAATCCGCCGATGGGGTTGATTTCGCCCCCCTGATAGCCAGTGACTATGCGTGCAGGCACATGGGCCACGCGCATTAAATACACAAAAGCCGCTGCATAATGGCTGCAAAAACCTTGGCGTGATGTAAACAAAAACGTTTCAATCGGATTTGCTTCCATTAACGGCGGGCTAAGCGTGTAATGAAAGTTTTCGGTCCTAAAATGGTTAAGCAGTTGTTTGACAAACTGTTCGGGAGGCGCATCAAAACCGTGTAATTGCGTTACCAGCTGTTGGATTTTAGGGCTAGGGTCTGCGGGTAATTCGGTGTTGTCTTTATATTCGGTGCGGGTAATAAAGCCCGTGTTGTACTGGGGATAAGAGGTGACGCGGTATTCGGCACGCTGGTCGGGGTTGCGCGTGGTGATAAGCTGATAATAAGCATTTTGGCGCAAACTGTCGCTATAGCTTTGCGGCATATCCAAGGCGAACACCCACGGTTTGTCCTGCGCTTCCATTAACAGCGTGTAGGCATAGGCTGTACCAGCAAAGCGGGGTTTGTCCCTATAAGCGCCAAAGCGGGTATCGCGTATAGGTGTCCATTTAATGCCGTCGGTGTGCGACAACACCGGGCCGCGCCAATAACGTTGAGCAGGGGGCGGCAAAGGCCCGGTAAATTTGGCGCGGAACACCAAGGCTTCGGACATGCTCAGTTCGCTGATAGAGCCGGGCTGTAAGGTGTCGCTTAAGCCCGCACGGGCTTTATGGGCTTCGTTAAACAGCATCCAATGCGGGGCTTCTAGCCTAGGGAACACAATAAACACCACGATAGCTATCGGGATGGCTTGCACGACGATCAGGCTGGCGTTGCCCAAAGCCGCTTTGGTGTGGGCGGTATTGCTGTTGATGCTGACCAACGTTGCCAGAAGCACGCAACAGACAAATAAAGTATAAGCTGCCATCCACAGGCTTTGTTCGTATAAAAATTGCGACGCGGCGACCACAAACGCCAAGTAGATAATCAGATAAAAATCGCGGGCGGATTTGATTTCCAATAACTTTAAGCCCAAAGCCGTCATAAACAAACAAGTACCACCATCACGCCCCAACACGCCTAAATGCTGGGCATACAGCACTGCTAGCCCAATCAGGGTAAGCACAAATACCGTCCAACGCGAGGGCAGCCATTGCGGTCGCCATACGCCTAACCAACGCCAAGCCAACACCGTGTAAAAAAAAGCGATTATTGCCAGCGGCAAATGGCTAACATGCGGCAAAGCAATCAAAGCAATTGAAGCCAATAAAAAAATCACGCGTTGGGGGTGTTGGGCAATATTCATAAAGGTGGGGGATGCTAATAGCGGGGATATTTACCACAGGGCCAGCACAGTGCTGTGCTGGATTTGTAAGTTTGTACTTATTCAGTCTCCCTCCTTTTTAAGGAGGGGGGCTGAATGTTTATGTAAGTTGCAGCCCCTGACTTTGGGGCAGGAAAACACTATTTGATTAGATTGTATAATCATCATTAAGGGATGTAACGCTGGGACTTTAATTAACGGGCAGCCAACTTAAAGCAGGGTGCTTATTCAGACCCCATAGCCACATACGCGCCAACTTAAGCCCCTATCCCATTGATTAAACACGGCTTAGCCCGATGTCCCGGGCTTGTCGCAACAGGGTAAGGATGGGGTTGGGCAAACCTTGCAACGTCCGCTTTCTGGGACGTTC
>JABFST010000447.1 GCA_013140465.1 Methylococcaceae bacterium | reverse complement strand
GCTGACAAAAATCTTATAATTTTCAGTGTTTTGAAGTCTATAAAAATACCGCCCCATACAGTGTGCCTACTATAGGCCAAGATTGTGGCATGGGTGTATGACAAGATGATTTATGGGCAGTTCAAGGCTTTTGGCGGGAACGGAGGGGATGGATAAGTACGCTTACATGTCAGGCATTGCCCTCTCCCCAGCCCTCTCCCAGAGGGAGAGGGAGTTAAAAGACTTTAACTGAGGGCGGGGTGAAAGCCTCTCTGAGGGAAATGGGCGATGGATAAGTATGTTTATATGTCAGGCGTTGTCCCCTCTCCCCAGCCCTCTCCCTGAGGGAGAGGGAGTTAAAAGACTTTAACTGAGGGAGGGGGTGCAAGCCGCTCTGAGGGAAATGGGCGGTTGAACGCTTATGTAGATAGCGATGGAAAGGGCTACAGGCTACAGCGAATCGCCAATTTGGGTCTTGTAAAAAGGCCAGGTTTTGACGTGCAGGTATTTTCTGATAGGCGTCTTAATCACAGAAACGCACAAGGCGATCGAGAACAAACACCACACGGCGGCATATTCGTTAGGGTCATCGGTGGTAATGTCGGAAATTAACGGCCCAATCAAATAATGGAACGCCACAAAACGCCATGAGCCGTACATCACCGGCAGATAAAAACCCACCAAAATATACGAAAACACATGCAAGCCCCATTTAAAATCAAATAGCCAAGCCACAGGGTCGGACATCAGGCCATTGAGCGGCATTTGCCAAGCGATATGCCATGCGCCGTGCGTAGAACATACACTAGGGCCGCAAAAACCTTCCACGCCGATATGGCAATTGCCCGCCCACGCGAACGGATACATTTTAATCAGCATAAAAATCGAGCCTATCGTACACAAGGTATAGACCGTAGTGCGGATTTTTAGCTTAACGCTATGCGGGATAAAGTACATCGCCACCATATTGATAAAAAATGGCTGGAACGCGACATGCAGATAGCCTAGCAAGGTCAAAATCTGATTGTTGGGGTTGTCACACAAATCGATATAAACATAAGTGACGGCCTGCAACAATTCCATTAAGGCAAAATACGTCAAGGGAATCCAAAGTTCTTTTGATTCACCTTGCTTAAGCGCCACATAGGCGGCGGTACTTAAGCCTGCGACGGCTAATACGCCCGACGCTTCTCCACTCCAACACATAAAACTGTCCCCATATCGTTATAATTATTAAAGTCGCGGATGACAACTGCCAGCGCGTTGAACGCCGGGCGTGAAACATCCATCGTAGCTGCTGGTTTATGTGTTGGGCCTAGCCCGCTCCGCACATAAAAACCCGCCTATTGTATTACAAAAGCTAAGCGATTATGAAACTGGCACTTTGCGGGTGCTGCCCAATTAGACCCCGTAAAATGAAACCCGATGGATATTTACTGAATACCCTAAGGGGTTGCGCGTATTTAACAACCTTTTCCCAGAAATTGGGTTTAAAGGCTGTGTCCAAGACCGCAACTACAATCTGTCCTGTTCCCCTAGCGACATCCCCTGATGCTGTCGTGTTGTTTATTAAGCATGTTTTCGGGTGTCCTGCCGTTTTGCCCTTGCCCTAAGCCGTAAATGGCGTAGCTTTAAATTCATAATCATTTAAAAACAACAGCTTAAAAACACAAATCTTTAATTGTCCAGACCATTAAGGTTGGCACGTTAGCTGCTTATTCCCTATAGACTGCGTGGCACTAGCCATTGCCATTTTATTTATCTAAAGGGAAACAACATGAACCAGCCGACTAAACTCCTGCTCGCCGCTTTAATAATGGCGACGCCTCTAGCCCATAGCGCAACTGCCGCACCCGCAAAAAAAGCAGAAACAGCGGCTGCCGCCGCCCCCGCTTACAAGCCTACCTCTGCAAAAATCAACCGCGCCCAATTTGATGCCTTGCTGGCAAAACCGAGTGAGTTGTTGATTATCGACTTGCGCCGCCCTGATGAAGTCAGTTCTATCGGTGGTTTTCCGGTTTACTTAAGCATACAGGCCGATGACTTGGAAAAGAGCCTGGATTTTATCCCTAAAGACCGCACCATCGTCACCGTGTCCAATCATGCCGGACGTTCCGGCAAATCGGCGGATTTGCTTGCCGCTAAAGGCTTTAAAGTGGCGGGTTATCTGGGTGCGCAATATTACGAAGAAGAAGGCGGCAAGTTGACCAAGATTGCCAAACCGGCCCCTAAACCGAAAGCGGCTGCCAAGAAATAAGCCCTGTTTATAACCTAAAGCGTGTTACCCCACGCTTTATTTGAGGAGACTATCAATGAAACACAAGCAACTTTATCTTGCTATTTTATGGGGCTTGGCGGGCGCAGTCGCTGGCGAAGCCTTGGCTGCAACCGATTTATTCAATAACCCCGTGGGTGTTATCGGCCAAACGCCAAAACCACCTGCGGTCGATTTATTTTCCGCTCCTGTCGGCGTTATTGGTGGCAAAGCCAGTGCAAAAGCAGCCGCACCAACAGCAACACCAGCCGCCAGGGCAGCAAGTGCCGATACTAAAGCCGCGAGTACGGGCAAATCCAAATTATGGTCATACCAACCTGTGGTAGAACCTACTGTGCCTGTCGTCAACAATAAGGCATGGGTACGCACGCCGATTGATGCGTTTGTGCTGGCGCCTTTAGAAGCCAAAGGCTTAAACCCATCACAAGATGCCGACCGCGCCGCGTTTATCCGCCGCGCAACATTAGACGCGTGGGGCGTGATTCCTACCCCCGAAGAAGTGAATGCGTTTGTGAATGACAGCTCGCCGACTGCTTATGAAAGCTTGGCAGACAGGTTATTGGCCTCGTCCAAATACGGTGAACGCCAAGCCCGCCGCTGGCTGGATTTGGCGCGTTATGCCGATAGTTCCGGTTTTCAAAACGACGACACCCGAGCTAATTTTTGGCGTTACCGCGATTATGTCATCAATGCCTTTAACCACGACAAACCGTATTCCCAGTTTGTGCAAGAACAGCTAGCAGGTGATGAATTGTTGCCGGACCAAGAAGAAGGTTTGGTTGCGACGGGCTTTTTGGCGGGCTTTCCCGACAACAGCAACTCCCGCGATTTGGTGCAACGCAAATACCAAATCACCACAGATATGACTGACACCGTAGGCAAGGTATTTTTAGGCCAAACCGTGGAATGCGCACGTTGCCACAACCACAAATTCGACAAAATCAGCCAAAAAGATTATTTCTCCTTGCAGTCATTTTTTGCCAACACCAGTGCCGTGGACAATATTCCGGCGAAAAAAGGCGAAGTGGAAAAGAAATACGAACAGCAATTGGCGAAATGGGAAGCCGCCACCAAAGCTATCCGCGACAAACAAAAAGCCCTTATCGACCCTTATCGTGAAGCCGCCCTTAAATACCACAAAGAACGCTATTTGACCGATAGCCGCGAAGCCATTTTTAAACCCAAAGACCAATGGAATGCCCAAGACCGTTGGGTCAACCACCGTTTGGCGAATATCACCGACGAAGATTCTTTGGTGAGTTATTTGCGCGATGCCAGCGTTAGCCCTGAAAGCTTAAATTACACGCCCGAAATCGCCTTAAAAAATCAAGAATACAAAGAACTGAGCGATCAACTGAAAAAATTTGATGACCTTAAGCCCGCAAACGGATCAACCACCATCTCCGCTGTAACCGAGTTGGGCCATACCGATGCGCCGCCGTCTTATGTGTTTTTTGGCGGCGACCACGAGCGCAAGCTAGAAGAAGTGCAGCCCGCATTCCCAGAAGCCATCACTGACGAAAAACCTGTCATTACCCCTACGGCGTTTTCCTCAGGCCGACGCACGGCATTGGCGAAATGGATAGCCAGCGACAAAAACCCGCTGACAGCACGCGTGTTTGTCAACCGCGTATGGGAGCAATATTTTGGTCATGGCATCGTCGAAACCGTCAGCGATTTTGGTAAGGCAGGGCAAAAACCGACCAATCCCCAATTGCTGGATTATTTGGCGGCTAAGTTTGTAAAAGAAGGCTGGAGCGTGAAAAAACTGCACCGCGAGATTTTGCTGTCCAGTGTTTACCGCCAATCATCAGCTTATCGTGAAGACTTGGCTAAAGCCGATGCCGAAAACAAATTGCTGGGTGTTTTCCCCAGAAAACGTTTGGAAGCTGAAGAAATCCGCGACTCCTTATTGGTGGCAGCGGGCAAATTGGAAGATAAAGTGGGTGGCCCTAGCGTATATCCGCCTATCCCCGGCAATTTAGGCGCAACCCCCGCACAATGGCGCACGTCTAAAGACAAGAAAGACCAAAACCGCCGTAGCTTATATATCTTTACCCGCCGCAGCTTGCCGTATCCGTTATTGGCGACGTTTGACATGGCGACGGCCCAAGAAGCGCACAGTAAACGTGATGTTACGACCACGCCGCTGCAATCTTTGGCTTTGTTTAACAGCGACATCGTGTTTGGTTGGTCGCAAGCCTTGGCAGGACGCGTCATCAACGAGGCGGGTACCGACGAAGCGCAACAAATCGACAAGCTTTACCAAATCTTGTTTGCGCGGAATGCGTCTGATGCCGAAAAAGAAACTTTGCAAAAGTTTTTAAACAGCCATGAAAAAGTGGTGCGGGAAAAAGTCTCCGAAGGCACGTTTGCCGTCAGCATTCCCACTGGTCTGAAAGAAAACCAAAAACTCGACCCTATCCGTGCTGCCGCATTTGTTGATTTGGTACACACCGTAGCGAATTCTAACGAATTTATCTATCGGTTCTAACGACACCCATTACTCATTTTTAAGAGGAAACACAGTATGAACAATCAATCGCGTAGGGATTTTTTAATCAAATCCGGTTTTGGTTTAGGCGGCTTGGCCCTGAGTGGCTTATTGCCAGGTGGCGGGATGATGTCAGCGGCATTTGCATCGGAGTTGGCTGATCCTTTAGCACCTAAACAACCGCATTTTCCCGCCAAAGTTAAATCAGTGATTTGGCTGCACATGGACGGCGCACCCAGCACCGTAGATTTGTACGATTACAAGCCGCAACTGATTAAGCTGGCGGGCCAAGAAGTGCCTGCCTCATTCTTAAAAGGCATTAAAACCAGTACCCAAGGCGGTGTGGGCAAATTGTTCGCCTCAAAACGGACATGGAAACAACATGGCGAAAGCGGCGCATGGTTTTCCGACTTGTTGCCCAATTTGGCACAACATGCCGACAAAATGGCGTTTATCAAATCCAGCGTGACTGTCGGCGCAACCCATGACATTTCTATTTTGAAATTGAACACAGGCGGCTTAAACCCAGGCCGTCCTTCTTTGGGCGCGTGGATCCACTACGCC
>JABFST010000396.1 GCA_013140465.1 Methylococcaceae bacterium | reverse complement strand
TTGAGGGGCGAAAATCGGTTTCCCACACATCGGACTTTTGCACGCTGGCCTTCATGAGTGGCGAAGCTTTCGTCACGTCGGCATTTAACGGCCAGTTTTGGCTAGTGGAATTGATCGAGTTTGCCCCAACGGGGTCTTGGGGGTTTGCTGCCGCCGAATAGTGCAAGGCCATTTCGTCATTGGTGACAAATCGGGGCTTATCAACGCCGACACTGCCTTTTTCAAACAAATAGGCGTTGATGTTGTTGATTAAAGGATCAAACGAGATGTAGCCGTTAGGCAGCACCCGCATGTCGGTGAAGTGCTGCATCGTCCATTCTTGAAAGGGAATGACCACCCATTTTTGCGCATCGGGCATTGCATTACCGCGCGTAGGGGCGGCTTGTTCGCCAACTTTGGCGGGCAAACCGCTAGGGGCAGTGCCGACAGTGATGTCTATTGCCGATTCGCAACGGCGTTTAAGCGCATCGGTGGCAATAAAGCGCACACGGTAGCTGCTGTTGTCACGCACAAACTTAACCTTGGTTTGTAAGTCGCTGGGGCGTTTGTAAGTGCTGTTTATGGCATTGCGAATCTGGTCTTCGCCCATAACGCCGCCACTAAAATCCCATTCGTACACCAAGGGCTTGGCTTTGCTGTCGGTCAGTTTGGCAGATGCCTTAAAGTCTACATCGGTGTTGGCTTTAAGCTGTGTACCTGTGGCGGGGCTTAAGATTTTACAACTAGGCACTTTGGCGCATTCGGCAGAAGCACCCGCCACGGCTTTGCTGACGCTGGCTTTGCCCAGTTGCACCTCAACCTGACACGGCACCTGCCCCAGTTGGGCAAGTGCAATGTTAAAGGTTTGGGTTTTGCTAGCCGCTGCGCGGGCTAAAATGCCGCCGTCACTGTGCAGCACAGTCAGTTGCCCCGAGGGTGTGCCACTGACGCTTATGGTAACAGTCAGTTGGTGTTGGGTTTTGTTGTAAGCCGCCGTGTTGATTTGCAAGGGTGCAACAGCAGCATACAGGGGAATACTGAAAGACACGCTCAATACGAGTCCGATGATCCCCAATAAGGAGGATAAATACTTTTGGCTGCGCAACATACTTAGACCTCTAGGTTAAACTCCCTAGCGTTAAAGCAAGAATCATGCGCGTTTTGACGGCAGTGGCCTAAGCCTTGCCAGCATTGGGTTGGTCGCGGGCATTGGCGATGCAGCCACGCCAGAATTAATTAAACTGTGTTATATGGCTAAAGGTTTGCGGGATATGGAGCGGTTTATCAAGGCTCGTCAAAACAAAAAACTGACTATAGCCTGTAACCGCCCGTGGCTAATGACGGGTAAAGCCAGCATACTGCTCAGGCTGTCCAATTCGGGATTGTAATAGGGTTCGTGATTGCCAGTAATCACAGGCATACCCGTCAGCCAGACCCGGCCTAAGGCACCGATGCCTTTGGTGACAGTAACGGTTTCAAAAATCTTAGCCAGATCATTATTGGTTTTGCTGTAGCCTTGTTGGCAAACCAAATGTTGCCCGAGTGCGTCGGGTGTCCAAATTTGGATGCGTTTGGCTAACGGTGTCGCCTTGGCGGACAAAAACGTCATGATGTACGATTGTTGCGGATGGTCGGATACGGGGATGCCTATGCCCATGCTAATACCCGCTTGCCGGGCTTCGGCTGCCCTGACAAAAGCATGGTCGCGGCTAATATCATCAATCAGGATCGGCAGGTTGCTGGCCCAAGCTTGCCCTGCCAAGCCCTGCGCTTTAGACACGCGGATATGTCGGGATAAGTCGGCAAAATGCTGCAAGGTGCCGTAATAACCATCCAGCACTTTTAGGCAATTTTCTGTGTGTGGATCATTGCACCACACTTCAATGGCCCCGGCATGTTCGGCATCGTCGCCACATAAAAACACCACGACTGCCAGCAAAAAGTCGCCGGAAAAAATTGGTATCGCAATGCCGCAGGTTAAGCCCGCCTGTTGGGCAGCGGCGGTACGCTTAAAATAAGAATGCTCAAATTTTGACAGCACAATCGGGTGTCCCGCCGCCCATGCCTTGCCGGGCAAGCCTTCATTATAGGCAAAGTGCTGTTGCTCGCTGGCGGCCTTAAAATCATCCAAGCCACCATACAAGCCAGAGCCAAATTCCAGCTGGGTGCGTTCCTTGTCGGGGATCCAAATTTCCGTTACTTTAATAAACGTTTTCATAGCATGGTTGTGGGCGTTACTTAAACAATTCAGACATGGCAATCACGTTTTTTGCCATTTCGCCTAGGGTGATGTGCCTATCCATCGCCAATTTCCTAAGGGTATGGTATGCCTCATCTTCCGTAAAGCCTTGGGTTTTTATTAAAATGGCTTTGGCCTTGTCGATTTGTTTGCGATCTTCCAATTTTGCGCGCGCCTCTTCCAAGGCGCAACATAAGGCTTGTTGGTGCTTAAAACGGGCAATAGCCACGGTAATAATGCTGGGCAAACGGCTACAGTCGGGCTTATCGACTATATAGGCGCTCACTTGCGCGGTGATGGCTTGGTGTATGGTATCGGCATGGTCATCATCAGCAAATATGATGACGGGTAGGGGGGCAAGCTGATGCAACGTCAGCAAATCGGCCCATAATTTTTTGGCGGGGGTATTTAGGTTAAAAACTAAAATATCAGGTTTAGCCTGTCTGACCAACACCGTAAAATCAGTGCTGTAAGCGGCTTTTAGGCACTGGTGGCCGAGATTTTCCAAGCTATTTTCAAGCAATGTATTATCTAGTCCAGTATCCACCAATAATACATTCAGCATAGGGATAAGATGCCATTAACAAAGGACGGGCTATAAACAACAGTTTGCAAAAAGTCGTTGGTGCACCAACGATGTTGCATTTGAAACAAGGTTTATAAAGACTAAAGCAGATACTGTGCCAGTTTTAAAGAACTTGTGGATTCATGTATTTTTTACCTGTTTTTATAATGACTTACCAACAGCCCTAGCGATAACATCGTCGCTTAAACGGTGTTGTTACCCGCGCGGCTGGCTGCCCAATTTGGTGCGTGGCACTACGGTTTGCACCAGAGTTGTTTGTAGTGCGGCAGCCAATATGCCAATCTTGAAATATGAATTTTTACCAACCAATATTGAGGTGAACCTATGATGAACGTAATGAAAATTCAAGGTCATAAGGCTGTCATTAGCTATGATCCCGATATTGCCCTGTTCAGGGGAGAATTTGTCGGACTGAACGGCAGTGCGGATTTTTACGCGGCTGATGTGGAAGGGCTTAAGCGTGAAGGGGACATATCCCTTAAAGTGTTTCTGGATGTTTGCCGCGAAAAAGGCATCGGGTAATGTGCGTATTCCGGATCATCTGCACAGAGATATTGTGAGTGCGGCTACGGCTCAAGGCAAAAGCCTGAACCAATGGGTTACTGAAGCACTGAGCTGAGAGGCTGGGGTTTAAGCAGCGTCTAGCTTCCCAATTAATTGTCGGCAATCGCTAAAGACCTGCGAGGTTTTTAAAACCTCGGTAACTATTCAGCATCCGGGGCACAACAGCCGTTCGCTGAGCGGAGTCGAAGCGAACAAACCGGCTTCGACTCCGCTCAGCCTACGGTAAATTTGACTTATTAGAAGTCGCTCTGAATAGTTACAAACCTCGCAGGTCTTTAGCCCGGTTCTAAAAAAGGTTGCCGCTTAAACAATACTAAAATCAGCCGTAGCCAAGGTATTCACGCCTGTCAACGTCACGATAGCCACTTGTGCGCCCGCGCCGTTGCCGTCGGCATCGTAATATAAAGTATGGCTGGTGCTGTCAAACACCAAAAACTCAGTGGCGGTGCTTGCCACTGCGCCCGCGCCTTGCTTAAAGTTGGCGGCGCTGAGGCTGGTGCTTAAGGCACTAAAAGCATCGCGGTTGAGTTGGATTTTATCGGTACCGCTGACAAAATCAGTAATCGTGTCTTGCCCCGTCAAATTGCTGGCGACATCGTTGTATTGCTGGGCAACTGTCGCCCTATCGCCTGTTGCTGTTTTGGTGATGACTTTGCCATAGGCAAAGGTATCAGAACCCAAACCGCCTGTCAGGGTATCGTCGCCGCCATTACCTATAAACACATCATTTTTTTGTGTGCCGATAAAAGTGTTTTTGTTGGCATTGCCGACAAATTTCAGTCCGTTCGCAGTCACGCCACTGGCATCCACTTTTACGTTATCCGCCGTTTGCCCTACGCGCAGGTTGTTGGCGGCGGTGATATTAATGGAACCCGCAGCATTCAGCGCATAATTGCCGTTTGCCAGCTGTAGGTAAGCGTTTTCGACATTGCTGGCGGTAATCGTAGCACCCACTTCCACCACTTCCATGTTCTTAAAGTTGGCATCGGTCAGCTTTACGAATTGCGCTTTAGTTGCGCCGCCTGTAATCCGCAAGGTATCTGTGCC
Source organism: Methylococcaceae bacterium (assembly GCA_013140465.1). Classification (GTDB taxonomy): domain Bacteria; phylum Pseudomonadota; class Gammaproteobacteria; order Methylococcales; family Methylomonadaceae; genus Methylobacter_C. The sequence continues at coordinate 901 of JABFST010000396.1, read as the reverse complement.
TACGCCGCCGTCTATCAAATCGCCCGCCACCCACTCTTTATTGCCGTCGTCTTGTTTGCCGCCCGCGCCAAAACGACCGCCAAAACCTGTGATTAAGAAATAATCATTGCCCGCATCGCCATATAATTTGTCTGCGCCTTGGTGACCCGCCAACAAGTCATTGCCGTCACCACCATGATATTCGTCATTGCCTAAACGCAAAGTGGCGTTATCCACGCCTTTGCCGCCCAAACCATAATCATCGTTGTGCGAACCGTCGGCACGCGAACCAATCACTGCATAATTGGCGGCATTGATACTGCTGAGGCCACTGGCAAAATCGTCTTTATGGACGACATCTTGAAATAAAAACCCAGCAGAAGCATCGTCCAGCTGAAAATCGCCCAGCAAAAACTTAATCGGGCTTGCCCCGGCATAGCTAGGGGTAAACGTCGTTTCACTATAATCAACCACGACATTGACGACTTCTTGCTTGCCACCCGCCACGCCATAAAAATGCAGCCCAGGGTTGATGGCCCCCAAATCCAGAGATTCCGCCGCCTCGTCCAGTTGCTCACTGCTTAGGGTAATGCTGACACCGCTGCCTAATTTAATTTGTTCGATATGGCTAAATTCCAGCTCGGCATAATCCCCCGATTTTTTAAATTCGATGGTGTCGGTGGCATTCGGCTGTAAGGACAAGGTGCTGGCGACCGTGGAAATAGTGACATTATCCGGCACGCTGGCATCATAAGCCCCCGTGTAGATCACATTTACTACGGCATCGGTGTTGTAAGTCAACGCCGCTTGTACGTTAGTGTCGGTCAGGCCCGCAGGAAACACCGCAGGTACGGCAACCCCTGTTTCGTTATATGAATTTTTGTTAGAAGTGCCGCCGTCTATGCTGACGGTAATGCCTTCC
>JABFST010000071.1 GCA_013140465.1 Methylococcaceae bacterium | reverse complement strand
AGGCTTATTTTGAAGATGCCGACGGCGATATTTGGCGTGCCTTAAGCTTTATTGCCGACACCGACAGCCTAGAAACCGTACAGCATACCCAAGAAGCCAAACAAACGGGTTGGGCCTTGGCGCATTTTCACGGCTTAGTCAGCGACTTGCCGCCCGCGTTATTGCACGACACCTTACCCGGCTTTCATATTGCGCCCGATTATTTGCGCAACTACCAGCAAGTGGCACACACCACGGCTATCCCCAACGATCCGCTAAACGCCTATTGCACGGCGGCTATCGCCCAATACCAACACTGGGCGGATGATTTGGAAACCGCCAAACACACGGGCGAGTTAAAACTGAGGGTGATACATGGCGATCCTAAGCTGAATAATTTTCTGTTTGCCAAAACCAGTGGACGTATTATCAGCCTGATTGATTTGGATACCGTCAAGCCGGGCTTAGTGCATTACGATATAGGCGATTGTCTGCGCTCGTGTTGCCATAACAGCGATGATGACAGCTTTAACCTTAGCCTTTGCCGCGCGGTATTAAAAAGCTATTTAGCCGAAGCCAAACATTTTTTTACCGCCGCCGATTACCAGTATTTATACCCCGCCATCCGCCTCATCCCGTTTGAACTGGGACTGCGCTTTTATACCGATTATTTGCAGGGCAACCGCTATTTTAAAGTGACCGAACCCTTGCAAAACCTGCACCGCGCTGCGGCACAATTGCGCCTATGCGCCAGCATCAACGCCCAAGAAACCGCCATTAAGGCGTTAATTGCCGAGCTGGGCGCGTGACCGTTAGCACGCTAAAAACCCTAATGCAGCACTTTCCCCATGACGGTGTCGTGGTCTGGATAGGGCTAAGGCCACAGCGCGGCGCAGCGATGCTCAGCGTACAACAAGCACACGCCGAACCGATCACGGGATTAGAGGGCGACCGTTACCAAGGCACTAGCGGCAAACGTGAAATCACCCTAATCCAATGGGAACATTTGGCGGTGTTAAGCGCATTCGTCGGCAACACCGTAGAGCCCGAATGGCTACGGCGAAATATCGTCGTTAAAGGCATTAACTTACTGGCCTTAAAAGACCAACGCTTTGGTGTGGGTGGGGCAATATTGCAAAGCACCGGACTGTGCCATCCGTGTTCAAAAATGGAAACCGTATTGGGGGCGGGTGGCTATAACGCCATGCGCGGACATGGCGGGCTTACCGCGAAAGTCTTGCAAGCCGGGCGAATTCAGATAGGCGATACTGTCAGCGTGATTGGCAATGGCTAACACACAATCCGAACAACATGCGCTAATCATCGGCTATGGCCTGGTGTTGCTGGGCGCATTAGGCTTTTCGGCAAAAGCGATACTGATTAAATTGGCGTATCAGGCGCATCCCCAAGCCGATGCCTTAACCTTATTGGCGTTGCGCATGATGTTTGCGTTGCCGTTTTTTGTCGTGGCGGCATTGTGGCAACAAAAAACCGCTGCCGCCACACCACTAAGCAAACGGCAAGGGCTGGAAGTGGTCGTGCTGGGGCTGATAGGCTATTACATCGCCAGTTATTTGGATTTTTTGGGCTTGCAGTTTATTTCCGCCGGGCTAGAGCGGGTGCTGATATTTTTGTACCCCACTTTTGTCGTGCTGTTTTCCGCTTTGTATTTTCGAAGGCGGATACCCGCGCGAGTTGCCGTGGCCTTAGTCCTGAGCTATATCGGCACTTTATTGGTGTTTATTGAACACTTAAGCTTGGCGACCTCGGGCTTGCTGTTAGGTTCGGGCTTGGTGTTAAGCAGTGCCGTGATTTTTTCGTGGTTTGTGATGGGCAGCGGGGTGATGACGCAGCGCATAGGTTCGGCACGCTTTACGGCCTATACCATGATGGTTGCCAGTTGTGCCACGCTAGTGCATTTTAGCTGCCGACAAGGCGTGTTACAGGGCATCATGCCATTTCCGCCCATAGCGGGCTGGGAGCGCGTGTATGGCTTGGCGTTTTTGATGGCGGTTTTTTCAACCGTGTTGCCAGCATTTTTAATGAATGCCGGCATCCGCCGCATCGGCGCAGGTTCGGCTTCCATCATCAGCACCACCGGGCCTATTGCCACGCTAGTATTGGCCTATGTTTTTTTAAACGAAGCCATAACCGCCATGCAGCTGGCAGGGACGGCATTTGTGTTGGCGGGCGTGTATGTGGTGGGGCGCATAAAATTGTGATTTTTACGCAGCGGCGCGATAGTGTAGAATCGTGGCCTTAGCCCAACAGGCAGCCCAGTTTCGCTAGATCCCCCACTCCAACAACACCTCAATCCCTTATGAAAAAACTAAGCCTAGTCCTGCTCTTTGTGTCCATTTTATGTAGCCCCGTTACTAGCTACGCGCAAGAACAAAACATTGAAGAATCCGATCCTGCGTTTGTCATGATAGACGTACTACTGTATCGCCCCGTCAGCTTGGCAGTCACAGTAGCGGGAACTGCGGTGTTTGTTGCGCTAACCCCGTTGACCGCCTTGGCATCCATACCCGCGCCTCACGATGCCCTCGCCAAAACCAGCAAAATCCTCGTGTTAGCCCCTGCCGCCTATACCTTTCTGCGCCCTATAGGCAACCGCGACTTCCCTTATTACCCGCCCGGCTATCAACACAAAACCACACCTAGCCTTAGCGACAACCCCACTTTGCAACCCAGTTCACCGCTGCAATAAGCCAGACAGGACTGATAATTTCCAAAGGCATCCCATAATCTGCCCTTTTTTATGCCGAGTTGATTGGGGTGGAATGCGGGTGTAACCAAACTGTAGAGACGCGATTTATCGCGTCTCCAATAGCGTCCCAAATGCTAAGACAAACGCAACTATGACAGACGCGATAAATCCAGACGCGATAAATCCAGACGCGATAAATCCAGACGCGATAAATCGCGTCTCTACGGTGTTAGATCCTAAGCTCTGCTCTCGTCGTTATACCCAAGTATTCAAGTAACCCGTCATACCCGTTGGGAAGCGGTTATCTAGTGCTAGGGATGGCAATCTCAAATACATCCATGCCGGAATGACGGGTTTTTAGACACTTGTGTATATCGACGTGAGCAGAGCTGGGGGTTTAATTAGTGTTGTTTACCTAATTTAAACGAAAAACGGCGGTGCAAGATATAGCTGGACACCACGGTAACGGCAATCACCAAGGCTTGTGCCACTAACGGATGAAAATGCAACTGCCCGACCAAAATTGGCAACACCGCCATATTAAAGCCAAAAGCCCCCAGATAAACCATATTAAAACGGATAAAGTCGCCCACGATACCGCCTTGCTTTTTAAACACCCAAATACGGTAACAAATAAACGCACTGGTGACGTTAATAATATGGCTGATGACCAGCACTATCAGGTAATTTAGCGCATAACCCCACAGCTGATACGGCAGCGCATCGCCCCACAACAGCCATAATGCGGCAAAAACACTATAGCCAGACACCGTGTTAAAAGCACCAACCAATAAGTAGCGCAGTTTTTCGCCCAACTGGATTTTGGCGGATATGCGCCGAGGTTTTTGTTTGCGCTTGGGTTTGGATTTGGCTTTAGGCTTGTGTCTGGGCATAGTGGGGCAATAGGGAGGTCAGGAGGTTTTGTAGGCAAAAACCGTGATAATAATGGCATCGAGCTGCGGCAGGATAAGCTGATAAGCATTGGTTGTAATAATGGATAATATCGCGTAATTCTTGCTCAATGGCAGGATGGTATTCAATCCGCATTGCGTAAGTTAGACATTAATTGCGAATGCGCCACTGCTTGTACCAAGCCCTGGTCAATTTGGCGGTCACGTTGTTTTGCCAAGGCAATCGCCTCATGGTCTGAGAGTTCGGTATCGGCAAGATGAGGTGCTTCAAGAGTTTGTGCCAATAAGGCTTTATCGTGGGGGGGTGAGTGTTAAGGCTACACTGGTTATTTGCTCAATATTCATAGACTAATCTCCAAAAACACGGCATAAAAAAAAGGGTACATCACTGTACCCTTTTTTGTTACTGCACGCTAGGCGTTGGCTTAGCCGATCATTTCCTTCACTTTTGCGATGATGCCCGCAGGATCAATGCCTTGGTGTGGGAATTGTTCCCATAATCCGCCGCAGCCTTCTTTGTGGGTGGCGATGTGGGCGAATTTTGGTGTTAAGCCGCGTTCCAGCAACCATGAGCCAAAACGGCTGCCTAAGCCAGTTTTGCGGTTGTAAGATTCGACGATTAAGACCAACGGAGAGTTGCCAACTTTTGCCAACATGTCTTCGTCGATGACGTTTAAGGTTGGTTTGTTGATTAAGCCGACATCTATGCCTTCTTGTTTCAGGCGTTCTACAGCATCCAATGCGCGGTATAAGGATTCGCCGAAGCTGATGACGTAACCTTGGGTGCCTTCGCGGATGACTTCGTCTTTGCCGGAGACAAATTTATAGTCGCCGCCAAAATACTCTTCGCCGCTTTCGTTTAAGATAGTGGGTACTTTAGAACGGGTTGAGAACACAAAACGCAAGCCTGGATCGAAGAAAATGGTTTCTAAGCAAGCTTTCATTTGCAACGGGTCAGCCGGGAAGTACAGGTTGGTGGCGTAAGCGTCATCCAAACCATTGTCGGCAAAGAAGTTGTTGATACCAAAATGGCAGGTGTTGTCCGCCATGTCGTCAATACCTGAATGCGAGAAATGGCTTAAGACGTTGGAGTTGTTCAAACGTGCCATCGTAATTTCAGACATCAGCATTTCTAAGAACGCGCTGAATGTGCCGAAGATGCCTTGTTTGCCCGCTTCCATACCAAAACCAGCGGCTGCGGAAAAGTTGCCGCGTTCCATAATGCCGGATGAGATAAAGATGTCAGGGTAGGCGGCGTGGATTTTGAACAAACCGCAAGAGCCTTCCAAGTCGCTGTCAACTACGCGGACTTTTTCGTAACGTTCGGCTTCGCTGAGGCGGCTTAAGATATTGACGGCGACATCGCCGAAGACGTTACGGTTGGCATCCCATTTATCGCTAGAGCCTAAGAACACAGCTTCGTTTTTAGGGGCTTTGACTTCGCGCAAGAAATCAGCGGCAGCTTGTTGTCCGCGTGATTCCAAGTATTCCAAGGCGACTTTGACAGAAACCACGTCATGACCGTGGGTAGAGCCTTCTAGGCCAACAATGCCTGGGCACATTGGGCGGTAGTTGATGACTGCCACAGGGCCGTCGGTGTTGATCGCGGTGCAGATGCGTTTGTACAAGTCATCGAGGTCTTCGCCGTCGCCTTCCAATACGGTAACGCCTTGACCCGCCAAGGTTTTGGCGGGTCAAGGCGTTACCGTATTGGAAGGCGAC
>JABFST010000221.1 GCA_013140465.1 Methylococcaceae bacterium | reverse complement strand
ACCCCAAGCAGGTCATCAGCCACATCGCCGAAAACCTGTTGCAACACTACGCAGGACTAGCCCTCACCGACAACTACGCCATGTACCAACACCTGATGGATTACTGGGCGGAAACCATGCAGGATGATTGCTACGAATTGGCGGCGGACGGCTGGCCAGCGGGCAACGAAGTCAAACGCTTGGCAAAAATAACCAAAAAAGGCGACAAAGAAATCAGTAAACCCGTGTTGGGTTTGGAAGGTTTGGAAGGCCGATTGATACCGCCCGCGCTCATCATCCAACGCTATTTTGCCAGCCAACAACAACACCTAGACGAGCTTGCCGCCCTAGCCGAAACCTTAAGCGCACAACAAGACGAACTGCGCGAAGAATACGGCGGCGAAGACGGCTTACTCAGCAACGCCAGCGATGACAAAGGCAAAATCAGCAAAGCCAATTTGCAAAAAGCTATCAAAGAACTGGGCAAACGCCACACCGACAACGCCGAAGAATACGACTTGCTGCACCGCTACAAAACCCTGATGGACAAAGAAGCCGAGTTGCAAACGCAAAGTAAAACCGCCAAGGCTGAATTGGAAAAATTGGTGATTGCCCAATACCCGCAGTTGACCGTGGATGAGATCAAAACCCTGGTAGTCGATGACAAATGGCTGCACAGCATCAGGCAACGCCTGACCACCGAAATGGACAACATCAGCCACCGCCTGACCCAACGCATCAAAGAATTGGCAGAACGTTACGGAACGCCGTTGCCCAAACAAACAGCGGACGTGGACAGCTTAGAAACTAAAGTCATGGCGCATTTGGCAAGCATGGGTTTTACCTTATGACCCCCATCAAACCATTGCCGCTAGCATTCCCAATGAGAGTATCCTTGATTGATTTTATCATGTCAGAGCTTGATGTGAGTCGGATCACCGCAACCCGTTATCTGGATGAGTTGATTCGTATTGAGTTACTGGTGAAGCGTAAGATAGGGCGCGAGAACTATTACATCAACACCGATCTTTATGAGCGACTTAGCAACGTGCATCAAAAATGACGAAAATCTATAGCTATTCAAAAAACGTGTATAGAAAAATGGCGTTTTCTATACACAATAGTCAATAACACTCCATCATTAATAAAGAGGACAAGATAATGCAAACCGTATTAAAAAAAGAGCTGGTGATAGACAACAGCCACAGTTTTAGTTTATCTGACTTACCTTTTAAAACAGGTGAAAAAGTAATTGTGTTTGTCATGAGTGAAATGGATATGACAGAAAGACTAAATAAATGGCGAACTTTATTTAAAGAAACGCAAGCCTTGCCAGAAATACAAGGTATTACCGAAGCGAATATTGATGCAGAAATAGAGGCTTATCGAGCCGATTTATGAAAGTTATTGTTGATACTAATATAGTCGTTTCTGCGATTATCCGCGATAACATTCCAGAACAAATGATTATGTGGATTATTGCACAGCCTTTTATTGACTGGATAGCCAGCGATGATATTGTGCTGGAATATAAGGATGTTTTACAACGCAAGAAATTTAAATTACCGCCAGATATAATTAATCGCTGGTTTCAGTTATTTGATGAAGAACTTGTTTTGGTAACTCCTCACATAGCCGTTAATTTTCCGCGTGATGTGAAAGATGCCAGGTTTTTAGAATGTGCGATAGCAAGTAGTGCGGATATTTTTATCACTGGCGATAGAGATTTCAGTGAAGCGCAGGCGTTAGTTCCGACACAAATTATGTCAGTGAGTCAGTTTAAAGTATTTATAGGATAATGATGGAATTAAAAGCAGGTTACAAACAAACGGAAGTGGGGGTTATTCCGAGTGATTGGTTTGCAAAAAAAATATCTAGTTTTGCTGAAATCTGCACTGGCAATACTCCACCAACTAATGATTTAAATAACTACGGGCATGATTACTTATTTGTAACTCCAGCCGATTTAGGAACAGAAAAGACCATTAGAAACACACAAAAAAAACTTTCAAGTAAAGGCTTTAATATTTCAAGAAAATATCCAAAAAACACCATCCTTTTTACATGTATAGGTTCAACAATTGGAAAATGCGGAATATCTGATAAAGAATTAACTTCCAACCAGCAAATAAATGCCATTTTCCCAAATGATTTTTTTGATAGCGACTATCTCTATTACTTTTTAAATCTATTTTCGGATAGGATTAAAAAAATGGCTGGAGAGACTGCTGTACCAATAATTAATAAAACCGATTTTGGCGAAATATCAATTACATTTCCACCGACCAAAACCGAACAAACCGCTATAGCCACCGCCTTAAACGATGCCGACCAGCTCATCACCCAATTGGAGCAACTCATCGCCAAAAAGCGCAACATCAAGCAAGGGGTAATGCAGGCGTTGCTGAAACCGAAAGCGGACTGGGATACAAAGAAATTAGGTTGGATTGGTTCTTTTAAAGGTGGAAATGGATTCCCAACCAAAGCACAAGGCGAAAAAAACCAACAAGTCCCTTTTTACAAAGTTTCTGATATGAATTTGTTGGGTAATGAAATTTTCATGACTAATTCCAATAACTGGATTTCCGAGAAAATTGTAAATGATATTGGAGCGCATTGTTTTCCTTCAAATACGATAGTATTTGCCAAAATTGGAGCAGCAATATTTTTAGAAAGAAAAAAAATATTATCTATGGTTAGCTGTATTGACAACAATATGATGGGGTTCGTGGTAGACATTCATACAAACGATTTAAGATTTATTTATTTCTTATTTCACAGCATGAAAATAAGTCTTTATGCCAATACTACTGCTTTACCATCAATAAATGGAAAAGATTTATCCGATATTGATGTAAAAGTGCCTAAAAAACCTGAACAAACCCAAATCGCCCAAATCCTCACCAACATGGACACCGAACTGCAAGCCCTAGAACAAAAACTGGCAAAATACCGGATGCTCAAGCAAGGCATGATGCAAACCTTGTTGACAGGCAAAACGCGCTTGGTCAAACCCAACTCAAACTAAAAGGCTGTTTATGCAAAACACTATCCAAATCGAATGCCCGCAAGAAGTGCTGTTAAGCCTCCATGCCGATGCCGGGCAGTTTGCTGAATTAATGAAATTACAAACCGCCTTGTATTTGTTTAAAGAACATAAAATCACCTCCGGCACGGCGGCGAGTTGGCTGGGGATGGAATGCGTCAGGTTTTTAACGCTGGCAATGGAAGCAGGCGCGGTATTATTGGATGACACGGAAGATGATTTTCAGCGCGAAGTCGCCCTAACCCGTCACCGTAAACCGCACCCCGACATTGCTGGCAAAGGCCAAACCTTGGGCGATTTGGTAGGGCCGATAGCCGATTAATTTCTGACGCTCGTTCCCAAGCTCCACGCATTGCGTTATGCCGCATTAATTGGAAACAGCAAACTTTAGGGACAAGCCAAAGAACCCGTTGAACAGATGATTTTAGGAGACTGACCATGCAAACCACTTATGATGAATTTATCCCACTCATTAGCCAGCTCAACCATGTTGATAAATTACGTTTGGCGCAATGGTTAATTAACCGCATTGCCGCAGAAGAAGGCATTAACGGACCGCTTGCCAATGCCGCCAACGACCAGTCCGGTTTATGCGGCATCTGGCAGGATTCACGCGCCGCTGAAGACATTGTGCAAGACATCATCAGCACCCGAACGGAATCCAGGGATGTTTATTTATGAAATATCTGCTCGATACGGATACGCTGATTTTTTGGCTGAAAGGCAATAAGAAGGTGGAGGAAATGGCCTTGTCTGTTGGCTAGGCGCAACTCGGTTATTCCGTTATTTCACACGCTGAATTGTATTTTGGTGCTTATAATTCGGAGCAAGTCGAGAAAAACTTAAATGCCATTGAAATAGTTAAGCAAAAATTGGCCTTAGTTGCTTTTGATGCCGATGCCGCGCGGTTATTTGGAAAAATAAAAGCCGATTTAAAACAGCAAGGTAATATCATCATGGACGCGGACATTATGATAGCGGCTATTACGTTAGCGAATGATTTAACGCTAGTCACCAATAACGTGAAACATTTCGATAGGATTGTGCAGTTAAAAGTTGAAAACTGGACAACATAGTTATTGCAAACAGGGTTACGCCCAAGCCGAATTGGAAACATGCCAGGCAACAAGTTGAACGCATGATTTTAGGAGAATAAAAATGCGACTGACGATAGGCCAACGCGAACGCCAAACCCAAAACCGCATCGTAAGACTGCTGCAAGACCAGCTAGGCTATCGGTATTTGGGCAATTGGCAGTATAGGGAAAACAATAGCAACATTGAGCCGGATATTTTAAATGCCTGGTTGGCAAGTCGCGGCATCAGCCAAGATTTAATCGGCAAGGCTGTGTTTGCACTGACCCAAGCCGCTACTGACCAAAGCAAATCGCTGTATTTGGTCAATAAGCAAGTCTATTCCTTGTTGCGTTATGGCGTAAACGTGCAATCCGAGGTTGGGCAGCACGAGCAAACTATTAGCCTGATTGATTGGCAAAACCCGCTGGCGAATGATTTTGCTTTTGCTGAGGAAGTGACGGTTAAAGGCGTGTACAACAAACGCCCTGATATTGTTTTGTATGTGAACGGCATTGCCTTGGGCGTGTTGGAGCTTAAACGCAGCACGGTGTCAGTGTCGGAAGGCATACGCCAAAATCTGGACAATCAGCAGGATATGTTCATCAAGCCGTTTTTTGCCACTATCCAATTCATTATGGCGGGGCAAGCTATTGAAGGCGTGGCTTACGGTACGATAGAAACCCAGGAAAAGTATTTTCTGCAATGGCAGGAAGTGCAGCCGGATGTAAACAAAAGCGATGCTTTTTTGTTGCAACTGACCCACGGCATCCGCGAACAAGCCGCGTACTACCGCTGCAACTTAGATAAAAACCTGATTGAGTTGTTGAACAAAGCGCGTTGGCTGGAGCTGATGCACGATTTTGTGGTGTTTGACCGTGGCACCAAAAAGCTGTGCCGTGCTAACCAATATTTTGGCGTAAAGGCGGCGCAGGATTTTATCAAGCGGCGCGAAGGCGGCATTATTTGGCACACGCAAGGCAGCGGTAAAAGTTTAACGATGGTGTGGTTGGCCAAATGGATTAGGGAGTTTAACCCGAATGCGCGGGTGTTGGTGATGACTGACCGCGAGGAATTGGACGAGCAAATCGAGAAAGTCTATGCCGGCGTAGATGAACACATTTACCGCACCCAAAGCGGCAAGGATTTGTTGGCGCAGTTAAACGACACCGCGCCTTGGCTGTTGTGTTCTTTGGTGCATAAGTTTGGCGGCAAAGACGAGGGCGATGTCGATGCTTATGTGTCTGACTTGCAACGACATTTGCCGACGAATTTTAAGGCCAAAGGTGATTGGTTGGTGTTTGTGGATGAATGCCATCGCACCCAATCGGGCAAATTGCACGAGGCGATGAAGCACTTTTTGCCGCACGCGCTGTTTATCGGTTTTACAGGTACGCCGTTATTGAAAAAAGACCAAACCCATAGCGGCAAGGTGTTTGGCAAGTATATCCACACCTATAAATTTGATGAGGCGGTCAAGGATAAGGTGGTGCTGGATTTGCGTTATGAAGCTAGGGATGTGGAGCAAAATCTAACGTCATCGGCAAAAATAGATGAATGGTTTGAGTTAAAAACCCAAGGCTTGACGGATCACGCCAAAACCGAGCTGAAACAAAAATGGGGAACGCTGAAAAAGCTGTTCAGTTGCAAATCGCGGCTGGAGAAAATTGTCATGGATATTATGATGGACATGGCAAAAAAGGAACGGCTGCAAAATGGGCGCGGCAATGCCCTGTTGGTTTCGGACAGTATTTATAACGCTTGCCGTTATTATGAGTTGTTCCAAAATGCGGGTTTTAAACAGTGCGCGATTGTCACCTCGTTTGTGCCTAATCATGCCGATATAAGAGGTGAGGCAACAGGCGAAGGCTATACCGAAAAATTAAAGCGGTTTGAGATTTATCAAAAAATGCTGGCGGATTATTTCCAGATACCCGCAGAGGAAGCCATTAAAAAAATCGAGCAATTTGAACAGGAAGTGAAAGAGGCTTTTGTTGAGCACCCCGCGCAAATGAAGTTGCTGATTGTCGTCAACAAGCTATTGACGGGTTTCGATGCGCCATCCGCCACTTATTTGTACATCGACAAGCGTTTGCAAGACCACGGTTTGTTTCAGGCGGTGTGCCGCGTCAACCGTTTGGATGGTGATGATAAGGATTATGGCTACATCATTGATTATATGGATTTGTTTGAAAGCCTGAAAACCGCCTATGGCAATTACACCGCTGGCGCGTTGGCAGGTTATGAAGAGCAAGACGTGCAAGGTTTGTTGAAAGACCGCTTGCAAAAAGGCAAGGAAGCTTTGAACGATGCCTTGGAAGCGGTAAGGGCGTTATGCGAACAAGTCGAGCCACCCAAAGACCAAATGGCGTATCTCCATTATTTTTGTGGCAGCGATACGAAAGTAAAAGCAACCGAACCGCGCCGCGTGGCGTTGTATAAATTAACCGTGGCTTTGCTCCGCGCTTATGCCAATATCGCCGATGAAATGCTTAAGGCAGGATATTCGGCTGGGCAAGCCGCGCAAATAAAACAAGAAGTCACTCATTTTGAGCAGTTACGCCAGGAAATAAAAATTGCCAGCGGCGATTATATCGACTTAAAGCAATACGAACCCGCGATGCGCCATTTGTTGGACAGCTATATCGGCGCAGAAGAAAGCCGCGTACTGGCTAATTTTAATGAGTTGGGGTTGGTGGAGTTATTGGCGGAACAGGGCCAGCCCGCTTTAGACCAACTACCCAAAGGCATCCGCGACAATAATGAAGCGATGTCGGAAACCATTGAAAACAATTTGCGTAAAGTCATTATTGAGGAAAGCCCGACCAATCCGATGTATTACGCCAAGATGAGCGCGTTACTGGATGAACTCATTAAATTGCGCAAGGAAGCCACGTCGGACTATGAAAAGTATTTGCAGGAAGTCATAGAACTGGCCGGAAAAGTTATTAAACCGAACGCTAGCCAGCAGTATCCTGAGTCTTTGGACAGCCCCGCCAAACGGGCGTTGTACGACAATTTGAACAGCAATGAAGCTTTAGCCAATGATTTGGACCAGCATATCCGCTTAAGCAAACCGGATGATTGGCGCGATAAGGCCATCAAGCAAAAAATGGTGCGCAAGGCCATTGAGAAAGTGTTGCTGACGCACGGGATTAACGAAGAGGAAGCCGTTTATAAGGTTTTGGAATTAGTGAAAAACCAAAAGGATTATTGACATGGAACACATCACTGTCTGCGGCATTGAAATTGATGTGGTGCGTAAAGCCATTAAAAACATCCATCTTGCCGTTTATCCACCCACGGGCAGGGTGCGCATCGCCGCGCCGTTGTTTGTCAATGATGATGCGGTCAGGCTGTTTGCGATTGAAAAATTGGGTTGGATCAAACGCCAGCAACGCCAATTTGTAAACCAAGAGCGGGAAACGCCTAGGGAATATAAATATAGGGAAAGCCATTATTTCCAAGGCATCCGCTATTTGTTGAACGTGATTGAAGCCGACGCACCGCCGAAAGTGGTTATCAGCAATAAAACAGAAATCGACCTGTATGTCAGGCCGGAAACCTCCGCAGCCAAACGCCAAAGCATCATGAATGAATGGTATCGGCAACAGCTTAAAGCGCAGTTGCCGGAACTGATAGGCAAATGGGAAGCGAAAATGGCGGTGGCGGTCAATAGTTGGCAGGTTAAGCAAATGAAACGCAAATGGGGTTCGTGCAATATTGAGGAAAAACGGCTTTGGTTAAATCTGGAGCTGGCTAAAAAACCCGTGCAATGCTTGGAATACATTGTTGTCCATGAAATGGTGCATTTGCTGGAACGGCACCATAACGACAGGTTTTATTATTATATGGACATGTTTTTGCCCAATTGGCAGCACGCTAAAGCTTTGCTTAATGCGTTGCCTGTTAGCAATAGTGTTTAGTCGTGTGAGGTCTAAGATTGCACTGCGGAGTTGAATCCGCGATTCTGTTTATACAAAATTCTGGACACCCTCGGCTAAACCCAGTTGGTGTTTGGCAACGACTTTTGACCCCAACTCCCGCTTAATTTATGCCACTCCACTATTATCGTACTGAATTTAAGGCGATGGGTACGCTTTGCGAAATCCAATTGTTTGCGCCGACACCCGCACTTGCCGAGCAGGTGGCACAGGCCGCAATCGCTGATGTGCAACGCTTGGAAGCACGTTATTCGCGCTATCTGCCCGACAGTTTTTTGTCTGCGATTAACCGCGTGGCGGCAGTCGGCGGTAGCATTTGGGTAGATGATGAAACTGCCAGTTTGCTGGATTATGCCGACACCTGCCATCAGCAAAGCGATGGCTTGTTTGACATTAGTTCTGGGATTTTGCGCGAAGCTTGGCAATTTGGGCAAAACACCTTGCCTGATGCCAATGTGGTGGCGGCTTTACAGGCCAAAGTCGGCTGGCACAAGGTGCATTGGCGGCGGCCTGAGTTGGCGTTTAGCGTTGCGGGCATGGCCTTGGATTTTGGCGGTATTGTTAAAGAATATGCCGCCGATAGGGCGGCGGCCTTGTGTTATGGCTTAGGCATCAGCCATGCCGTCATCAATTTAGGCGGCGACATTAAGGTGTTGGGACCCCGCGCTGACGGTAGCGCGTGGCGCGTCGGCATACGCCATCCCAACGCCGCACAAGGTTTGCTGCACAACTTATTGCTGAAAGTAGGCGCAGTGGCTAGTAGTGGTGATTATGAACGCTGCATCCGCATTAATGGCAAGCGCTATGGACATATCCTTAACCCGAATACAGGCTGGCCTGTGCGCCATTTAGTAGCTGTGAGCGTGGTTGCCGATTATTGCGTGGTCGCGGGCAGTGCCGCCACAATTGCCATGCTTAAAGAAGAACAGGGCAAGGCATGGTTGATGGCCTTAGGATTGCCGCATCTTTGGGTGGATGTAGAAGGACAGGTGGGCGGTACGTTGGCAGGTTTGGGCGAATGCGGATAGGCGTTGGGAATATAGAGTCCGAAGTTGATAAACCGCCCTCTCCCTCAGGAGGGTGTCGTAAAAGGTCGGTTGTTCACACTGTAAAGAAGCATAACATTTTGATTTTGTTGGGTTACGCCGCGCTAATCCAACTTAAATTCAGGCTTTTACGACACCCTCCTCAGGGAGAGGGCAGGGTGAGGGGGATTTAATGTCGCTTTACTTCCTGCGTTCTCTAGTCATAAGTCCTGTAAAATAGGCTTTTTATTAATGACTGACCAAGCAGGTTACTAAACCCGTGATTGCCCAAATAAATGCCATTTTGCCGCAAACGCAATGCCGACAATGCGGATTTCAAGGTTGTCTGCCTTACGCCCAAGCACTTGCCCAAGGCGTAGCCGACATTAACCAATGCCCCCCTGGCGGTGCCGAAGGTATTGCGCAGTTGGCACAGCTTTTGGGCGTTGCGCCCAAGCCGCTTAATCCTGTGCATGGACAGCATAAACCCAAGCAAGTGGCGGTTATTATCGAAGAAACCTGTATTGGTTGCGTAAAGTGCATTGCCGCCTGTCCCGTTGATGCCATTTTGGGGGCCGCCAAACATATGCACACGGTAATCGCGTCGGAGTGTACGGGTTGCGAGCTATGTGTTGCGCCGTGCCCAGTCGATTGTATCGTGATGCAGCCCGCCTCCCAGAACCACCCGGCAGTTACGCAAAAATCCGCCTTCGCACTACAGGCCAAAAACCGTTACGAAGCCAAGAATCTGCGCAAAGAGCAAGAAGCCAAAGCCACTGCCGCACGCTTGCAACAAAAAAAGGCGCGTTTGCTACACAATCCTTAATGCCGCCAAATGGCTAGCGACGGCAATTCGCCCAGACTGAACGGAGATTAAAATGACCGACGAAGAACTCAAACAATTGGTTGCCAGTTTGGCTATCGCACAACAAGAAACGGATCGGCAATTTAAAGAAACCGACCAACGTTTTAAGGAAACAGACAAGCAGCTTAAAGAGCTAGGCAAGCAGACAGACAAGCAACTTAAAGAACTCGGCAAACAAATCGGCGGCTTAGGCAAAAAATTCGGCAGCTTTACCGAAGGCTTGGCTTTGCCGTCGATGACCAAAATCTTAAAGGAACGCTTTAAGATGGAAGTGATTAGCCCCAGCGTGCGCGTCAGCAAAAACGGCATGGATGCGGAAATAGACGTGTTGGCCTACGCCAATAGCGCGGTGAACGAAGCCTACGTCGTTGAAGTCAAAAGCCATTTGCGCGAGGAAGGCATTGCCCAACTCAGCGACATTATGGCAAATTTTCGCCAGTTGTTTCCCGAACATAAGGACAAAAAGCTCTACGGCATCATCGCCGCCGTAGATATTTCCGAGGCGTTAAAGCAACGCGTGCTGGCGGCGGGCTTTTATGTGGCGCGGATTAAGGACGACACGTTTAGCCTCGATACGCCTGAAAACTTTCGCGCCAAAAGTTTTTAAACATGCACACCCCCTCAGGCGCAGTCCATTGCGCCCACTAGCAACCCCTAGCTACTGTATGCCTACTCCAGCTGGGTTAATGATGGCGTTAGGCGTAGCCAATCCGGCATTCTCAGCAGCATCTTTCATATAGGTTTGTTTAAGCCGTTTAAACGCTGACCACAAGGTGGTGTCCATGACCACTTCGTTGCCTATCGATACAATCACCCGCGCCAATTGCGGAATTTGGGTTTGGGTCGAGATTAAGTAAACAGGCTGCACATACAGTACGGAATGTCCGATAGGCAAAATAATCATACGCCCCATCCTGACGCGCGAGCCTTTTTGATCCCATAAGCTAAATTGCTCAGAAATGGTCGGGTCTTGGTTAATCAACGCTTCCACTTGAGCCGGCCCGTTCACTTGTACATCTTTGCCAAATTTATAAATGGTGATGTTGGGTTTGTAATCCAAACCGCAACTGCTGTGGTCCATAATGCCCGCAACGCCTATCATGCTAAGGTTGTTCCTGTTGACGGGGGTCATCGGGTTAATCATGACAAATTCTTCGTTGCCATTGCAGTTGCCAAAATCCATCGTTTGGTAATACGGCAACAAAGCTTGTCCACGCACATTGGCTTGCGCCCACGTTTCCGCCTGTTCGTAGAACAAGGCGGGGCTGTGCTGATGGTATTTGGCATACAGTTTCATCTGCATGTAATACAAGTCACGCGGATAACGCAGGTGCTTGCGCAACTCCAGCGGCATTTCGTCTAGGGTTTTAAACAAGCCGGGATAAGCGCTGTCGTAAGCGCGGATCAGCGGATCCGAGGGGTCTGAGATGTAATAATCGACCTGCCCATCATAAGCATCAACCACCACTTTAACGGCGTTGCGGATGTAATTGAACTGATGATGGCCTTCCAGAAAATCATCGTCAGCGGGTTTGGATACGGGATAACGGTCGGATAAGGTATAAGCATCCAGCATCCAATAAAAGCGGTCTTTGCCTATGACCAGATACGGGGCTTTGTCCAAATGCAGGAACGGTGTCAGCGTACTGACGCGTTCGGTGATGTTGCGGCGTATCTTAATGCGGCTTTGGGTGGTTACGCCGCTGGAAAAAAAGATTTTTTCATCCTGTAAGTACAAGGCAAACAAGGCTTTTCTAAACAATGATGAAATAGGTATGCCACCATCGCCCGCATAATCTTTTTCTATGCTGGAGTCATTGCCTTCTAGCCCGACCACTTTAAGGGCATTCGGCACAATCGCATAGCCGTATTCGCCTTCACCGTAATAAATGTCAGGGTTTTTAACCGTTAAGCCCACATCGGAATACAGGTTAAGGTCGCGCAAGTACCACATTAGGGGTTTGTCTGCATCTTGCGCCGCTGGCGAGGCCACAGCACCATAGCCGTGGGTGTAGCGCAAATGGGTGTTTTCCCAGTTTTGGGCTTCGGGGGGCAACTTGGTGAGGTTGATTTCACGCGCCGACAAATTGACTTGGCGGGTGTGGTCCAAAATAAAGTAGCGGTCTTCGTCCACTGACAAAAACTTGTAGTACGGGCGGATTTCTTGCAGCTGGCGATAGCTGTCAATAATGTATTCCCTGTCCCACACCGGGATGTTTTCAAAATGCCGTTGCGTACCCCACTGGTCTAGGTCTTGGGTCGCATCCAGATCAATTTTTAAATCGACGGTTTCGATGTTTTTTAAGTCGTAAGCATCCAAAGTGGCATCAATATTTTGCTGTATCAGCGGGCCATCGGACTTGACGGGATTGGGTTGCACGATAAATTTTTGCAACAAATCTGGGATTAGCGACATCTTGGGCAAGGCCAACGCCAACAGAAAAAAGCCCAAGGAGATAAAAAACGGTGATTTTATGCGGTGTTTTTCAGAAAAAATAAACACCACCGCAGTCAGCGCGGTCGCCAAAAAACTGGCGATGCCTAACCAAATCAGCGGCAGCTGGTAGCGTATTTCGACAAACCCCGGGCCGTAAAAGACGGGTTCATGGGTGTCGGTATACAGCAACGAAAACCGTTGCAGCATAAACCCCCACACCACAAACGCCACGACAAAACCAATCAACACGGTTAAGTGGACTTTAGCACCGATGTGGTATTCCTTGTTTTGGTTGGGGACAAAAACATGTTCCAACCAATATAAAATGCCCACCATTGAAAAAATTAAGACCGCAGTGGTCAGCAATTCTTTTTGGATCAGTTGGTACACGGGGTAGGACAGCATATAAAAGCTGACATCATTACCGTACACGGATTCGGTGACTCCTGATGGGCTGCCAAAAAAGAACAGTAATGACGCTTCCCATTGGGTATAAAAAGGGATGGCGATAAAGATTGCCAAAGCCAAAGAAATAGGCGTGTAGACTTTTGCCGAACCGTTCATGAACACATCGGCAAAGCGTTGGAAACGGCGGCGTTTGTCTAAGTTGCTTAACACTTCATCCGGCGGATTAAGGCCCAAGTAACGCGAAGCTATCCAAAAATGGAAAAAGAATATGGCGAAAAACGCCAAGGTGACACCACCCGACAAAAAGTATTTATACAACAGCCGTAGCCAAAAATAGGCTTCAAGTTTTAAGGACTGATACCACCATAAGTCTACAAACAGGTCGAGAAAGATAAAATGAAAGGCGACAAACAAGATGCCAGCGATGACCAGTGTCGCCACAATGATCGCGGGTACAAATTTCAGGTTGCGCATAGAGTCCTCTTTAAATAGGTGAGTGTTAGCGATGCCCTGTTCAAGCAAAACAGCCGAAAGCATCTAATTCCATTACTATTAGTATTCTAACACCCTATAGCCTGTTCGTGATGATTTAGACGCAAGGCAAAGCCTAGGCAAAACTGGGGCTTAGCCGTTGTGCCAATCGCCGATAGCTTTGCGCCACGCGTTTAATATACAATCAAGCCTTAGTTAAGAAATGGGCATTTCTATGTTAAAGAACCGTTTTATCAGGCAACTGTTCAGTAGTTTTTTGGATCTGGCCCCTATTCTTGCCGTCGTGTTGGTTTTTCAGGTGTTCGTGATAGGCCAAGCGGTGCCGGATGTGTTTCGGTTGGTAATGGGTACGGTGTTTGTCGTGCTGGGCCTGGCCTTATTTGTGCAAGGCTTGGAACTAAGCCTATTCCCGCTGGGCGAAGCAATGGCGTTTGCGTTTGCGCGTAAAGGCAGTGTCTTTTGGCTGCTGACGTTTGCCTTTTGTTTGGGTTTTGGCACTACAGTTGCCGAACCTGCGCTGATTGCAATCGCCGACGAAGCCGCGCGTATTGCTGGCAAAGGTGGCTTAATTGCCGCTACCGACGAAGCCAAAACTCAGTACGCCTTAGGTTTGCGCATCAGTGTCGCGCTATCGGTGGGGTTTGCCATCGTCGTGGGCGTGCTGCGCATTATTCGTGGCTGGCCCTTGTATTATCTGATTATTGGCGGTTATTGCGCGGTCATGCTGATAACCCCGTTTGCCCCCAAAGAAATTATTGGCATCGCCTACGATTCTGGTGGTGTCACCACCTCCACAATCACCGTACCCCTCGTGACCGCCTTAGGCGTGGGCTTGGCAAGCGCCATAAAAGGCCGCAACCCAATGGTTGATGGTTTTGGCCTGATTGCGTTTGCCTCTTTAACCCCAATGATTTTTGTCATGGCCTATGGGATGCTAATATGATTGCGTGGCTTATCCATTTTGCGGGTGCTTTATTGGGTACGGGTCGGGATATTTTGCCGATAGCCGCGATTATTATCGGCTTTCAAGTGCTGGTTATCCGCAAACCCTTGGCGCAACCCAAAAAACTCTTGATGGGCTTTGTGTTGGTGTTGCTGGGAATTGCCTTTTTCTTAGAAGGCTTGGAGATGGCGTTGTTTCCTTTGGGCAAACTCATGGCGGCACAACTCACCACGCCTGAATTTTTAGGCTGGCACCAAGCCCAAGTGGCACCGCCTTGGCAGGCTTATGGTTGGGTGTATGTGTTTGCCGCCAGCATTGGTTTTGCGACGACCTTAGCCGAACCGTCATTGCTGGCGGTTGCCCTTAAAGCCCAACAACTGTCCGGCGGCAGCATTCATGCTTGGGGCTTGCGCATTGCTGTGTCTTTGGGCGTGGCATTTGGTATTGCCTTGGGGGCGTTTCGGATAGTGACAGGTACGGAACTCTATTATTTCATCATCGTAGGTTATATCATCGTGCTGGTGCAAACCCTGTATTCACCCAAAATGATTATTGGCCTCGCTTATGATTCCGGCGGTGTCACCACTTCCACAGTAACAGTCCCTTTGGTGACGGCACTCGGCTTAGGCTTGGCCGAAACCGTGCCGGGGCGCAACCCGTTAGTCGATGGCTTTGGTTTGATCGCCTTTGCCAGTTTATTTCCTATTATTGCCGTACTCGGGTACGCGCAAATAGCCCAATGGCTGAGTCAGCGCAGCCGTTCATCCAACTCTTAAGGACGCTTATGCACTTTAAACTTATCATTGCCTTTGTCGAAGACGACAAAACCGATATTGTGCTGGATGCCGCACGCCAAAGCGGCGCAAAAGGCGCGACTGTCATCAACCACGCGCGTGGTGAAGGCTTGAAACAAAGCAAAACCTTTTTTGGCTTAAGCCTAGAATCGGCCCGCGATGTCTTGCTATTTTTGGTGGAAGAACACCTGAGCCGACATATTTTGGAAAAAATTGCCAAAGTGGCCGAATTTGACAATAAACCGGGTACCGGCATCGCGTTTCAGGTGGATGTGGAAGATGCTATCGGTGTGATGCGCCAAGTTGAAGAACTGACCCAAGAGCTAGAGGATAAAATATGAGTATGACCAGCAACATCATCCGCGTCAGGGATGTCATGAAAACTGATTTTGGCACGATAGACGGCGTTGCGACGATTGCCGAAGCCTTAAAAAAAATGAAGTCCCTTAAAACCGCCGTGCTGATCGTCGAAAAGCGCAACGACGATGACGAATACGGCATGTTGACCTCCGGCGATATTGCCCGCCATGTGTTGGCTAAAGACCGAGCGCCGGATCGGGTGAATGTTTACGAAATCATGAGCAAGCCCGTTATTTCCGTGCATCCTGATATGGACATACGCTATTGTTCCAGGCTGTTTGCCAACTACAACTTGGTGCGTGCGCCCGTGCTAGAAAATAAGCAGGTAATCGGCATGGTCAGCCCCAATTCCTTAGTATTGGACGGGTTATACAAAACCTTTCAATAAATGGCATCCCGCGCTAAATAGCAGTACAATTTGCACCAGCAGAGTCAAGATGTTGAACGAGTGGACGTTACGGTTTTCGCGATTATCAATATTGTAGTTCTGTGTTAACCGTAAGTTTTTAATTAGGAGTTTTTTAAAATGGCAACAGGCACTGTAAAGTGGTTTAACAATACTAAAGGTTTTGGTTTTATAGCACCCAATGATGGTGGCGAAGATGTGTTTGTACATCACACTGTTATTCAAGGCGGAGGCTTTAAAACATTAACTGAAGGCCAAACCGTAACTTTTGACATCGAATCAGGCCCAAAAGGCTTAACAGCCGCCAACGTTAACCCTAAGTAAACGTTAAACCATTCAGCGTCATAAAAGCCCTTGCCGGACCTGTTCGGCAAGGGCTTTTTTATGCGCGTGCAGATGGCTTATTTTATCGGACGGCCTTTGGCATCTTTGTTCATATTGCCTGTAACCAGCAAAATGCTTTCGACAAATGCCCACAAAAAGGCAAACCCAGGAAACCCGGTCACATACAAGATAACCGTCAGCACCAACTGAATAACACCGAGCTGATAAAAGCCCAGATAAAACCGATGCGCCCCGGCCCAGCCCAACACCAAGGCCAACACCGCCGCCAGATATTTATTTTTGACCTCTTTAGGTGGCGCCAGACAAGCCCCCGCCAGATTAATTTCCCGCGCAATTTCGCCTTCGGGTACAAAAATCACATCATCGCCCACATCAGGAGCAACGTCTGACACCCAATCGTCGGTATGGAAGGCAAAGCTTTTGCCGTCGGTTTTTATTACGCCCGATTGGCTTTCGGGATTATAGCTGTCAATATGCCCAATCATTTGAATACCCTTCTTGTTGCCGCCGCAATCAGGCGGCTATTTTTATTATTGAGTAACTATTCAGAGCGACTTCTAATAAGTCAAATTTACCGTAGGCTGAGCGGAGTCTTTACCGTAGGCTGAGCGGAGTCGAAGCCGGTTTGTTCGCTTCGACTCCGCTCAGCGAACGGCTGTTCCGCTCAGCAAAAGGCTGTTCCGCTCAGCGAACGGCTGTTCCGCTCAGCGAACGGCTGTTGTGCCCCGGATGCTGAATAGTTACATTATTGATTTGTTAATTGTCTTGCAAGCGCACCGCCAGCACATCGCAGTGTGCATGGTGCAAAACGCCATTGGCGGTAGAACCCAGCAACAATGCCAAACCGTGCCGCCCGTGGGATCCCACGACGATTAAGTCCACTTGTTTTTCTTCGGCAACCCTGATGATCTCGGCCTTAGGGCTGCCCATTTCCAACCAAGCGTTGCTGGCGGGTACGGCTAATTTTTCCGCCAACTCTGACAAGCGTTTTTTCGCCCCCGCCATTAATTCGTTGGTCACATCCATATTGAACGGCATGTCCATCCCATAGCTGGCATCAGTCATGGGTAGGCTGTCGAAGACATGCACGATGCTGAGCTGAGCCTGATAATGGGCCGCCAATTCTTTAGCGCGAAAAGCAACGGCATCACAATTTTCGTAAAAATCCACGCCCAATAAAATGTGTTTATAGTTGTTCATGACTTGCTCCTATTTAACGCCAGAAACTTCAGGAAATAATAACGCCATCACCTGATAAGTCCCCAGCAAATACAAAAACGCCAACCCTAAACTAAAGCTTAGGCTTTGCTCTAGCGCATTGCGAATAATATGCCCAGTAATCGCCCAATGCCAGCCAATTAAACCAAACATCACCAATAATACCCATAAGCCGCCTTGCCCGGTTTCAATGGTGGCAACGCCCGGCAAAGCAAAAAAGCTCATCAGGGCATCGGTGCCCAAGGCCGCCGCCAACACTTGGTAGAAGCGTCCGCGTTTGCCCACCACTGACAAAATGCCCCAAAAAAAGGCCGACACCAGCACAACATCAACCAGCAGTTGCAAGACGACATGTAAGGCATCGTAATGGATGTTGAGCATCAGCACGCGTATGCCCAGGTACAATACTAACATGAGCTTAAGCAGCCACGAGGAATACGGTAAATCCTGCGGGCCTTTTTTAAACAGACAAATCTCAAATAACAGCTTTATGATTTCAAACATGGGTATTTCCTTCATTGAATTGTTATCTGTTTGCCCTTTCCGTTCCCGGAAAAGCGCATGGGGACATTAATCCGCCAAGCCGGCAATCTGTTCTTCCGCCTCCATCCAGGCTGTTTCGGCCTCATCCAAGGCTTTATCTACCGCCACTTTGCGTTCCAGCACTTGTTTTAAACGGGCTTTTTCAGTGTCTTCGTAAATGGCTGGATCAGCCAATTGCTGCTCTAACTGCCGCTGTTCGGCATGGAATTTTTCTACCGCCAGCTCGGCTTTTTTCAGTGCGTCATATAAGGGTTTGTGTTTTTGCCGCCGCTCGGCATCTTGTTTGCGTTGGTCTTTGCGCGATACCACGGGGGCTGCATCGGGCAGCGGTTTGTCATCGGCCTTTTTCTGTTCGGTCAGCCAGATCCGGTAATCGTCGAGATCGCCGTCGAAAGGGCGCACTTTGCCGTCGGCAACCAACAACAGTTGGTCCGTCACTGAACGCAACAAATGCCGATCATGCGACACCACTACAATAGCGCCTTGGTAATCTTGCAAGGCCACGCTTAAGGCATGGCGCATTTCCAAGTCCAAATGGTTGGTCGGCTCGTCCAACAGCAACAAATTGGGGTTTTGGTACACCAGCAACGCCAATACCAAGCGGGCTTTTTCGCCGCCGGAAAACGGTTTGACGGCTTGTAAGACTTTATCGCCCTGAAAATCAAAGCCGCCCAAAAAATTGCGTAAGTCTTTTTCGGTAGCCAGTTTGTC
Source organism: Methylococcaceae bacterium (assembly GCA_013140465.1). Classification (GTDB taxonomy): domain Bacteria; phylum Pseudomonadota; class Gammaproteobacteria; order Methylococcales; family Methylomonadaceae; genus Methylobacter_C. The sequence goes on along the minus strand of JABFST010000221.1, from coordinate 4,658 downwards.
CAATTTTTGCAAATGCCATAACGGGCTTTCATCGAGCTGCAACTGTTCCAGCTGATGTTGGGCGAAATAGCCAATTTTTAAGGCTTCGGCCTCGCGCCGTTTGCCTGACATAGGCGGCATTTCCCCGGCCAAGACTTTAATCAGGCTGGATTTGCCCGCGCCATTAGGGCCTAACAAGCCTATGCGGTCGCCCGGCGAAATCGCCATGCCCGCTTGTTTAACCACACAACGCTCACCATAACCTATATCGACATTGTCTAAAGTCAACAGCGGGTTCTGCATTTTTTCGGGTTTGGCAAAGCTAAAATCAAACGGCGAATCGACATGTGCCATCGCAATCAGCTCCATGCGTTCCAATGCCTTAATGCGGCTTTGCGCTTGCCGCGCCTTAGTAGCTTGCGCCTTAAAGCGGTCTACAAAGCTTTGGATATGGGCAATTTCACGTTGTTGTTTTTGATAGGCGGATTGTTGCTGCGCCAGTTTTTCGGCACGCATTTTTTCAAAGGCCGAATAATTGCCCGTATAAATTTCCGCCTTGTTTTGTTCGATATGGACAATGTGGTCGGTGATGGTGTCGAGAAAATCGCGGTCATGCGAAATCAACAATAAGGTGCCGGGATATTTGCACAGCCAATCTTGCAACCAGATTACCGCATCCAAGTCCAAATGGTTGGTGGGTTCGTCCAGCAATAACACGTCGGAGCGGCACATCAACGCTTGCGCCAAATTTAAGCGCATCCGCCAACCGCCCGAAAATGAGTTGACTGGCAGTTGTTCTTGCACAGGCGTAAAGCCCAAGCCGTTCATCAGCCGCGAGGCGCGTGCGATGGCGGTATAGCCGCCAATTACGTCTAAGGCGGCGTGCAGTTCCGCTTGTTTTAGGCCATTGTCGGCGTGTTCCGCTGCCGCCAACTGCGCTTGTAAGCGGCGTAATTCCTGGTCGCCGTCTATCACATAATCAATCGCCGAACAGCCGACGGCGGGCGTTTCTTGGGCAACATGGGCAATTTCCAAATTCGGCGGCATGGAAAAATCGCCTTCATCCAGATGCAGCTCGTTTTTGACTAGCGCAAACAAGCTGGATTTGCCCGCGCCATTCGCGCCTGTAAAGCCGACTTTTTGGCCTTTGTGGACGGTAAAAGACGAATTGGCAAACAACACCCTCGCGCCACGGCGCAGGGCTATATTTTTAAAATTTAGCATGAATAGTCAGGTCAATAGTGAAGCGAGCCTAGGTTTAGGCCCGCTGTCTGGATTAGGGATTAGCGTTTGATGATAAAACCCATTGCCCCATTTTCTTCGACTTGCCAGCCTTGGGCATTGAGTTGGTGCAGATGTTTTGCGCTGAGCGGCAAGCTGGTTTTGTCGATGTCATGGTTAGGGAGCATAGCGACGATAATCCCGGTTGTTATAGGCAAGTCCAATAGTTTTTGGATCGCCTCATCGTTAAACGTGTCGCCATGCAAGATCGGGAAGGTGTGCCGGATCGGCACCGCGCACAACACCCGATACACGAACGCGTAATTGGAAATGCCCAAACGCCCGTTTAATTGGGTGCACAACGGATCGGTGTGCTTATGTTGGCTGATATAGTTGGCGGCAGTATACAAATTGGCTTGATAAAAATTGTTGTTATAGAGTTCGGGCATAAAATACAGCCGCACCAAAAACAACGCCGCCAACACCGACAGCCCTATACCGCGCTTGCGGGGCAATGGCGTGTGCTTAAGGATGAGTGCTAAGGCAGTCAGCAGGGCAAACAAATAGGGTAAGGCATGGCGTTCAGAAATCAATTCTCCCCATTGGTATTTACTGCGTGCGGCAATTACGACCGCCGCCCCAAACACACAATACAGTGTGCAGATGATGAGCGTGTGCTTAGCGGCTTTAGGCCATGTTTGCCAATTTTTTGCCACCCAAGCACATAATGCCAACACGCCTATCAGCACTACCGACAAGCCTAGCGGCGTTCTGGCAAAAAAAGCGGCGGCATCGGTAAACAAAATGACTATCGCCAGTTGCGCCTCAAGAAACGCATGGCTGTTTTCAATGACACCTACTGTGCTAGGCGGCATCGAATACGGCTGGATTTTGCCAAATACCAGCCAGTTTCTCAGCATCCACGGTACAACAACGACAGTAAAGCTGGCAAGTAACGCACCCGTGCAGATCAGCTTGGAGCGGCGTTGCCCCGATTCAAAAACCAGTTGCCAAGCGATTAGCCCGCCTAAACTGAGGATAAATGCCAAATTGGCGTTTCTAAGCAAATAGGCAAATCCCAATAACAGCCCCAGCACCGTCCATCGTTTAAGGCTGAGTTCGGCCTTTAAGGCCAAGCCCATGCACAACATAATCAGCAACAGCGACAAGACATCAGTTGCGGCAATATTGCCCCAGCGCATGATCGCAGGTGTGGTGGCGACTAACAGCCCTATCGCTAAGGCGGCGCGTGTGCCGATGATGTGCCGGAACGAAAACACCATGACCGTTGGGATGAAGGCCAATGCCGACAGGCTTAACAACCAAGCCACTGTTTCTGCGGGCACACCTGACAGCAACGTAAGGGCTGCGATTAATACCGGATACCCGGGCGGGAACAGCGGGTCCGGCACATAAGTTACGGTAGGGTTGAAAGTGTCGTAGAGGCCGCTGGCAAACTCACCGCGCAACAGCAAACCCCGCGCTTGTTCGATATAACAAGCGCTGTCAGGGGTGTAAGGGAACACGGGCATACCATACGCGACCGTGGCGGCAATCAAGCCTATGCCTAGCGCGATTCCATAAACCTTTAGAAGGGCAGCCATGTACTCAACAACCTTGGTGAGTCACCAAAATAATGCCTAACACCACGAGGCAAGTACCGACAAAACGGATGACGGAAAAAGCTTCGCCCAACAAAAACACGCCAAATAACGCCGTTAAAATAAAACCTAAGCCGACAAACGGGTAAGCGATGCTGACATTGATTTTTGCCAATACGCCCAACCACAGCACCGCACCGAGGGCGTACATCATCAGCCCTAGCCACACATACAGGCTCTTGGCGACCGCCCATGCAATAGCCAGTATGCCGCCGCTCAGGCTTTGTTGCACGGCAGTGGTGGACATACCGTGCTTTAAGGTGATTTGCGCGACCGCCGAAATAGTGACGCTGATAAAAATCAGCGTCAGCACCGGCCAGGAAATTGTCATTTCTTTCATATTGCCACCAACGTCACCATCATCATATTAATAAACACAATCCAACTGGCCTGGTCTTTTAGGCTAAACATCAACGGATCGTCGTGCATTTCGCCACGCGCAGTCTTTAGCCACAAGCGCGACACCCAATACGCCATCAGCGGGCATAACAGCCAAAGCACGACAGGCAAGCTGTATCTGCCCAGTGTTTCGGGTGTGCTGATGAACAAGGCCAATACCAGTATCGACAAATACCCCGCCGCCACGCCCATCGCGCTTAGAACACCATAATCGGCGACATGATAATCACGGCCTTTCATGCTCAAACGCTCTAAGCGCTGCATAGCCAATAACTCGGTGCAGCGTTTGACCAAGGCCAGGCTTAGGAACAAAAACATCGAAAAACCCAGCAACCACGACGACAAGGTTACGTCTATTGCGAACGCCCCTGCGGCAATGCGGATCGTGTACAACGACGCCAGCAGCAGCACGTCGATCAACACTACGCGCTTGAAGTAAAACGAATAGCTGATGGTCAAGCACAAATACCCCAGCAAGGTGAACAGAAAAGTGTCGGTGAGTTGTACTGCCAGGCTAAAACCCGCCGCAAACAAGGCGACCATAGCGAAAATGCCCGATAGCAAATTAATGTCACCCGCCGCAAACGGGCGTTTGCATTTACGCGGATGGTGGCGGTCTGACACCAAATCTAATAAATCATTAAGCAAATAAGTCGCCGACGCGACTAAGCCAAAGGCGAGAAAGGCGGTCACGGTATCGGCAATAGCCGTCACCGTAAACGCATGGGCGGTCAAAATGGGTACGCCTAACAACACATTTTTAGCCCATTGGTGCACCCTAAACGCGCGTAGCCAGGTTTTGATCGTCGGTGGGCGGTCATCAAACACTTGCTGCACCACATAACGCCGCTTTTTGGCGGCAGCCACCAAGCCACCCGACGGGTTGACGATAATCGCACGCCGCGCTTTGGCCCAAATCTCCAAATCCACATGGGCGTTGCCCGCATAATCAAACGGCGCGTCATGCACACTGGTCAAGATGGCTTCTAATTTGCGTTTGCCCTTAAGGTTATGTTGCCCATCGCTAGCCAATACGCCCTTAAAAAACCCTAGGCGATTGGCGACAGGTTCGGCAAGGCTACGGTCTGAGGCCGTCGCCAAATAAAGGCTGCGCCCGGCTTGGGCTTGTTGCTGGAGAAAAGCGACAAACTCTTGTTGTAGCGGCAACACTTCAAAATCCAACTGCGCACGGTGGGCTATCTCGGCTTTAAGGCGGGCTCGGCCCAGTAGCAGCCAGTACAAGACTAACAACAGCATCCACGGTTGTTTTTTTAATAAAAAGAACGCGCTTTCAATTAATAAATCGGTTTTGATTAAAGTGCCGTCAAGATCGACAAATAACGGCACAGCATCGTAAGAGGGGGCGGCTGGAGACGGTTTTTGGCTCATATATTAGGG